>JBIKVO010000047.1:0-12680 GCA_044356795.1 Caulobacterales bacterium | reverse complement strand
TGCGGCTTTTGCCTTCGCGGCCTTTGGCCGGTGAGATCAATTGCCCTTCTTGCCCAAGAGGCCGCGCTTGTCTTTTCGCGGCCTTTGGCCGTCACGTCTAACCGCCCTTCTTGCCAAAGAGGCCGCCGGCCATATCGACAATATCTTCAACGATATTGCCGTCTTTGTCCTTATCAATGCCCGCCAGCAAGCCGCCCAGAGGGCTTGCCATCAGCGTTTTCGATAATTGTTCCGCCATGCCGCCGGCGCCGCCCAGCATCGCCATCAGGCCCGGCAGCATTGCGGCCAGCGCGCCGACGTCAAGGCCGGTTTTCGCGGCCGCCGTCTGCGCCACCTGCATCGGATCGCCAACCTGTGCGTTCTCCAGCAGGCCAGTTGCGCCCTTCATGGCGTCTTCCGGCGAAAGGCCAAACTTCGCGCCAAGATCCTTCAGAGCGTCAGCGCCGCCGAGTTGCGCGAGAATATCCTGAACGTTCATGACCGCCTCCATCTGCTGGCTGTTCGTCTAGCAGATGGCAGGGAACAGCGCCACGGTTGCGCGACGCGCATGACACATCCGTGTCCGCGCCGCGCCCGCGATTGCGAAGTGCTTTCAGATCAATCCCGCCGCCGCCGTTCGCCGCGATCCCCACCGCCGCGACGGCCGCCGCCGCCGCCGCCAGCGTCGGACACTTCATTGTTCGGATCGAGGTCTTCGCCGGTTTCCTGGTCTACGACCTTCATCGACAGCTTCACCTTGCCGCGATCGTCAAAGCCCAAAAGCTTCACCTTCACGGTGTCGCCCTCTTTGACCACGGCGCTGGGATTTTCGACCCGTTCCTTAGCCATCTGCGACACGTGAACGAGGCCGTCCTTAGCGCCGAAGAAGTTCACGAAGGCGCCAAACTCCATCACCTTCACCACCTTGCCGTCATAGATCTGGCCGATCTCTGGCTCGCTGGTGAGGGATTTAATCCATTTGATCGCAGCGTCGATATTTTCCTGACTCGACGACGCGACCTTCACCGTGCCGTCATCCTCGACATTGATCTTCGCACCCGTCTTTTCAACGATTTCACGGATCACTTTGCCGCCGGTGCCGATCACATCGCGAATCTTGTCGGTGGGGATCGAGATTTGCACGATACGCGGGGCATTGGCGCCCAGGCTTTCGCGCGGCCGCGACAGCGCCTTGTTCATCTCATTCAAAATATGCATGCGGCCGGAATAGGCGCGTTCCAAAGCGACCTTCATGATCTCTTCGGTGATCCCCGCGACCTTGATATCCATTTGCAGCGAGGTGATGCCCTTTTCAGTCCCCGCGACTTTGAAGTCCATATCGCCGAGGTGATCCTCATCGCCGAGGATGTCGGTGAGCACTTCAAACCCGTAGTCTTCCAGAATCAGACCCATCGCCACGCCCGCCACCGGACGGGTGATCGGGCAGCCGGCGTCCATCAGCGCAAGCGACGTGCCGCACACGGTGGCCATCGAGGATGACCCGTTGGACTCGGTGATCTCCGACACAACGCGGATCGTATATGGGAACTGGTCCTGCCCCGGCAGCACCGCCTGCATCGCGCGCCACGCCAATTTGCCGTGGCCAATTTCCCGGCGGCCGGGCGAACCCAAACGGCCGGTTTCGCCGACGCTGTAGGGCGGGAAATTGTAATGAAGCATGAAGCGCTCTTTGGTCGTGCCGCCGAGGCCGTCGATGTACTGTTCGTCCTCCGCGGTGCCGAGCGTGGCGACGCACAGAGCCTGCGTTTCACCGCGGGTGAACAGGGCCGAGCCGTGCGTGCGGGGCAGCGCGCCGACCTGCACATCAATCGCGCGCACCTGATCGACCGGGCGGCCATCAATGCGCCCCTTTTCCTTCACAACCCGGGCGCGCACGATATCGGATTCCACCGCTTTGAAGGCTTCCTTGAACACGCCCGCGTCGAGGCCATCCGGGTTCGCGTCCGTTTTGACCAGCGCTTCGGAAGCCTTTTTCCTGGCAGCGTCCACCGCGTCGCTGCGCTCTTCCTTTTTGACGATACGATAAGCGGCAGCGAGCGCATCACCTACCAGCGCGCTGATCTTTCCCTTCTCCAAGGAGATATCTTCGGGTTCAAACGCCCAAGGCTCTTTGCCGGCCTGTTCGGCAAGGCTGATGATCGCATCGATCACCGGCTGGAAGCCTTTATGACCGAAGGTGACAGCGCTGAGCATCTCCTCTTCGGTGAGTTCCTTCACCTCCGATTCCACCATCATCACAGCGCTATCGGTGCCCGCGATCACCAGATCAAGGCGCGAATTCGCCATCTGTTGGATGGTGGGGTTAAGCACCGGCTTGCCATCAATCCAGCCGACGCGGGCGCCGCCGATCGGCCCCAGGAACGGCACGCCGGAAATCGTCAGCGCCGCAGACGCAGCCACCAGCGCCAGAATGTCAGCCTCGGTTTCATTGTCCCAGCTCAGCACCGTGACGATGACTTGCACTTCGTTTTTGAAGCCATCGGGAAACAGCGGGCGGATTGGACGGTCGATTAGGCGCGAGATCAGAGTTTCACGCTCGGTCGGGCGGCCTTCGCGCTTGAAGTAGCCGCCGGGAATGCGACCGGAGGCGAAAGTCTTTTCCTGATAATTCACGGTCAGCGGAAAAAAGTCCTGGCCCGGCTTGGCCGCCTTCGCCGCCACGACGGTGGCCAGCACGGACGTTTCGCCATAGGTGGCGAAAACGCTGCCGTCGGCTTGGCGGGCGACGCGCCCGGTTTCGAGGGCCAGCCGCTTGCCTGCCCAATCGATGGTAACTGTCTTGATGTCAAACATGGTGCTCTCCTGGCGAGCGAGCCCCATGCCCGGTCGCCGCGTGCGTACAATCGTCCCCGGTCTGCGCCAAGAGCGGCGCGGGTTCGGACCCGGCCGCGCCAGCACATCGCAATGATGTTATGGTGAAGGCGTCGGGCCCCGAGCGCAGCGCCGCGCCGGGGGTCGGTCCCGCGGCGCTGCGTCGAAGGCGTTAGCGGCGAAGGCCCAGTCGCTCGATCAGGCTCTGATAGCGGCTTTCATCAATCCGCTTCAGGTAATCGAGCATGCTGCGACGGGTGGAAATCAGCTTCAAAAGGCCCCGCCGGCTGTGATTGTCTTTTTTGTGGGTTTTGAAGTGTTCGGTGAGATTGGCGATCCGCTCAGAGAGGATAGCCACCTGCACTTCTGGCGAGCCGGTATCATTCGGCTCACGCGCATAGGTTTTGATCACTTCGGCTTTACGGTCTGCCGCGATCGACATCGGGTTACTCCTGATCGAGATGGAAGACGCGGGACGGCTTCATTTTGCCAGCCCGCACGTCGCCAAGGGCTACGGCTTGGCCCCGCAAAAGCGCCAGGACCACCCGAGAGGCGTCTTGTCCGGCAATGGTACGGGGACGGAACCGGGGCCTTAAGCTTTCCACCACGTGGGGCAGAAGGGCGATCGGCCGGCCTTGTCTTAGCTTGAAGGCCTCATCCTCGTTGATGGCCAGCGCCGGGATGTCGTCCAGCGCGGTCTCAATAGGTTTCAGGCATTCAGACGCAGCCCCCTTATGGACCAAATCCTCCAGCGCGTCGAGACCTATGGAGAGCGCCTCTGTAAAGGGCCCCACCGCAGTGCGACGCAGGCGGCCGACATGGCCCTCCGCCCCCAGGGCTTGAGCCAGATCGCGCACCAATGCGCGGACATAAAACCCTTTGCCGCAACGGATCGTAAACGAGGTCGCATCGGGCTGGCTGGCGTCGTCCACGGCGGCGGCATGGAGCACCACGCGGCGGGCCTTCAGTTCTACGGTTTCGCCCGCGCGGGCGAGATCATAGGCGCGCTCGCCATCGACCTTCACCGCCGAAAAGATCGGCGGTACTTGATCAATCTCGCCGACAAAGCCTTGCAGCGCCGCCGCGATCGCTGCGGGATCGGGACGCACCGCACTTTCCGACACCACCTTCCCTTCGCGATCCTGAGTGTTGGTGCTTTGGCCCCAGCGGATCGTGAAGCTATAGGATTTGTCCGCCTCCATAAGCCATGGCGCCGTTTTGGTGGCCTCGCCCAAAGCGATCGGCAAAATCCCCGACGCCAGCGGATCCAGCGTTCCGGCATGGCCGGCCTTGTTGGCGTTGAACAGCCGGCGCACCCGCGCGACCGCATCCGTGGAGGTGAAATCTTCGGGCTTGTCGAGCACGACCCAGCCGTGCACGTCGAGGCCCCGCTTGCGGCGGCCCATGATTAGTCTTCCTTTTGGGTAGCGTCTTTAGGGGCGGCGCGCTGCAGGTCGCGCTGGACATCGGGGCGCGCCAGCAGCGCATCGATATGATTGGCTTCATCATAGCTGCCGTCCGGGATGAAGTGCAGCTCGGGCGTGAATTTCATAGCGATCTGCTTGGCGATGCAGCCGCGCAGAAACCGCGAGCAGCGCTTCAGGGCCGCCGCCAACCTAATAGCGTCGCCAGCGCCAAGCGGGGCGACAAACACCGTCATGTGCTTCAAATCAGGGGAAGCGCGCACTTCGCCGACGGTGATCCGAACCCCCACCAGATCGGGATCGCGCAAATCTTCTCGCGCCAGCACATCCACGAGCGCATGACGCACCAGTTCCGCGGCACGCAACTGGCGCTGCGTTGGCCCGGCGCCATGGCCATCGCCGCGGACGTCTTTTCGGACGCGGCGGCTCATAGCAAGGGCTCCTGCAGGGCAGTTTTGCGCGGTACCGACACCGCACCCCAACCGCCGGCGCCCTCGCGCTTCAGCGTGCGCAAATGATCGCAAAACGCCCGCATCGCCGCCACATCACCAAACGCCGAGCGCGGGATCACGATCGCAGACGCGCCATCCGTCAGCAGCAGAATTTGTTCAGGCGTGGCGTCGACACTCAACACCCCGACCCACGCCAACTGCGTGCGCGAGACCGCACTTTCGATCACCAAGCCGTCGCCATCGGCGGTGAGCGTGAATGGCCGCAAAAATGCACCGTCAGCCCGGACCGCAGTTTGCAGCTTACGCCGCAGGGCCCGCGCCGCTGCAAGCCAAGCTCCGGCCAGCGCGCCGATCAGCGCCAGCGGCACAGTGATCACCGCCGGCACGGCCATCAGGGCTGCCGGCCAAGCGACCAGCAAGAACCCAATCGCCGCGGCGCCGGCGGTGGCCAATGGCGCAATCCAGCGATCCCTGCCGGCGCCCTGCAACGAGGCGTTGGCGAGGAGAAAGTCTTCGCGCGTCGGCGAGACAGAAACAGTGCGAGCCCTGGGGGCTTCGACAGCGTGGGGGGCTTCCATGACACGTCCATCCGCGCGGTTCGGGCCGGCGCGTTGTGTTGAGTGAGTCGGCGTCAATTCACGCCATAATTGTACACGGCGCACAAGCCGGGGTCGCCGGCGGCGCCGGGGCCAGGCGGCGTTTCACCCCGGAAAGCAGCGATCCGCAGCACCCATTGATTGGCGTCGTCGACGAATTCGCTGATCGCCAAATGCGTCGGCCGCGCGGCCCGACACATGCCGCCTGCGGGGGCGATATTGGCGCGGCGTTCGTTTTGTACGAGATAGACAAACACGCCCGCCCCCGGGGCCATGCCAAGCAGGCGGGCAAAATCGCCCAGATCGCCGCCGGCGCGATCCTGCCCGCGTAAATCAGCGATCCGTTCAGCGCGCACCGTAACGCCCTGCGCAAACGCCAGCACCAGCTCGCCGCTGCGCCCGCCCACCACGCTGGCCGTGAGGTTGCCCAACACGCCGACGGCCGGCTCTCCAAGGGCGCGCCATTGCTTGCGATCCAGGCCGGGTTCGCCGGTCGGCACCTCATCGACGCGCATGTCCGGCGTGGTCACTGGCGCTGAGCCGGCGCGCAAATCCCCAGCCTTGCCGCCGGGGCCGCCGCCCTCTGGACCGCACGCCGCCAAGAGCATCGCCAACGTCGCCGCAACGACGTCGCCAATGCGCAGACCCTGAAATCTCTGCCGCATCACAGCGAGCGCTGAACCGTTTCGAGCAGATAGCATTCGATCAGGTCGCCGGGTTTGATGTCCTGATAGTTCTCGAAGCTCATGCCACACTCCTGGCCGTTGGGAACTTCGTTCACATCGTCCTTGAAGCGTTTCAGCGTATTGAGCTTGCCGCCTTCGTGGATTACCACATTGTCGCGAACCAGCCGGATGCGGGCGCCGCGCTGCATCTTTCCTTCGGTGACGCGACACCCCGCGACGCGACCAATCCGGGCAATCTGGAACACATCGAGAATTTGCGCATTGCCCAGGAAGGTTTCACGCTGGATCGGCGCGAGAAGGCCGCTCATCACGCCCTTCACGTCATCGATCACGTCATAAATGATCGCGTAATAACGGATCTCGACATTCTCACGCTCAGCCAGATCGCGCGCTTCCTTGGAGGCGCGGACATTGAAGCCAATGATCGGCGCATTGGAGGCCTTGGCCAGCAACACATCCGATTCATTGATGGCGCCGACGGTGGCGGCGACAATCCGGGCCTTCACCTCATCGGTGCCCAGCTTGTCGAGCGCAGTCGCGATCGCTTCGGCCGAACCCTGCACGTCCGCCTTGATCACCAAAGACATCTCTTTGGCGCCGGCGTCCTTGCGCGCCATCATCTGCTCAAGGCTGACGCGAGCGGTGGGCGCGGCCGCCTTTTCGCGGCGGATGCGCTGGCGATAGGTTGTGACTTCTCGGGCGCGGGCTTCGTTCTCGACGACCACCAGGGAATCGCCGGGATCGGGCGCGCCCTCCAGGCCCATAATCTCCACCGGCTCGGACGGGCCGGCAATCGCGAGTTCCTGATCGCGTTCATTGACGATCTTGCGCACCCGCCCCCACTGCGCCCCGGCTATCACGATGTCGCCGCGCTTCAGAGAGCCGCGCTTGACCAGCACCGTGGCCACCGGGCCCCGACCACGATCCAGCTTGGCCTCGACCACCACGGCTTCCGCCGGGCGATCGGGATTGGCTTTCAGATCCATCACTTCTGCCTGGACGAGGATGGTTTCGACAAGATCCTCAAGGCCTATGCGCTTCAGCGCCGACACATTCACCACCGGAACATCGCCGCCCATGCTCTCAGGCACAATCTCATAGCGCAGCAGCTCATTGAGCACCTTTTCCGGCTGCGCTTCGGGCTTGTCGATCTTATTGACCGCCACCACGATGGTGGCGTTGGCGGCCTTGGCGTGATTGATCGCCTCAATCGTTTGCGGCATCACGCCATCATCGGCGGCCACCACCAGCACCACAATGTCGGTGACTTGCGCGCCGCGCGCCCGCATCGAGCTGAACGCGGCATGGCCCGGCGTATCCAGGAAGGTGACGCGCTGGCCATCTTTCAGGCGCACCTGATAGGCGCCGATATGCTGGGTGATCCCGCCCGCTTCGCCAGCCGCCACGTCGGTTTGGCGCAGGGCGTCAAGCAGCGACGTCTTGCCGTGATCGACATGGCCCATGACCGTGACCACAGGCGGGCGCGGGGCCAGCTGTTCGGGCGCATCATCTGCGCCGCCAAGGCCTTCCTCCACGTCAGTCTCAGCGACCCGCTTGACGGTATGGCCAAACTCTTCCGCGACGATCTGGGCGGTGTCTGCATCGAGCATCGCGTTCAACGTTACGACCGTGCCCTGCTTGAACAGGAAGCGGATCACATCGTTCGCGCGCATCGCCATGCGGTTCGCGAGATCGGCAACCGTGATCATCTCGGGGATGATCACGTCGCGGGAAACGCGCTGTTCCTGTTGACCGGCGGCAGTACGGCGTTGCTTTTCCTTTTCGCGGGCGCGGCGGACCGACGACAGCGAGCGGGCGCGTTCGTCGTCGCCTTCGTTCATCCGCTCAACCATGTCGAGCGTCAACTTGCCGCGGAACTGCTGTTCGCGCGCGGGCTTGGTCTTGGTGGCGGGCACGATCGGTTCGCGCCGCAGGGTTTTGGCGTCAACCAGACGGGCGCCGCCGCCCCCGCCCCCGCCGCCGCCCGTGTTGGTGTTGCCGCCGCCGCCACCGCCAGGGGCGCGAGCGCCTGGTGCGGATGGCGCGGCCGCCGGTTCTGGCGTGCGTGGCGTGATAATATTGCGCGGCACGACGTCGCCGATCCGCGGCGTGCGCGCTGTTGGCGCTTGCGGTTCAAGTTGCGGCGCTGCCTCGACCACCGGGGCGACCTCGATCACTGGTTCTGGCTGCACCTCGACAACAGGTTCAGGCTCCGGTTCCGGTTCAGGCTCAACGGCCTCGACCACCTGAGGCTGGGCGGACTGCGCGGCGCGCTGCTGCGCTTCCAGCAGGCGTTGGCGCTGCAGCGCCTTTTCCTCTTCCCGGCGAAGGCGATCAGACTCGGCGTCCTTGCTGGCGGCGAGCGCCGCCCGGCGTTTCGCCATTTCCTGCTCCGACAGACCGCCCGCCGATGGTGGCGCAGACGAAGGCGTTGGAGCCGCCGGCTTGGCAGGCGCTGCGGGGGATGACGCCGGAGTCGGGCGCGCCGCCGCGCCTGCCTGCGTCCGCAGGGGAGCGCCCGGCGCACCGGGCGTGCGGATCACCCGCTTCTCTACAACTTCAACCGCGACCGTCTTGCCCTTGCCATGTGGGAAGCTCTGGCGCACGGCGCCGGCATTCGTTGTGCGGGTCAGCGTTAGCTTGCTGCGCGGAGCAGCGCCGTCTTTCGCGCCGGTGTCTTTCCGTTCCGTTCCGTCCGTCATGCTCGACCGATGTTTCCGTTCCTGATCCGCACGTCCAAAAATCTACACGTGAAGCCCCAACGCACACCAAGGCATTGCCTTCGCGCCAGAGCCGCCCGCAGGGCAAACCACATTTGGCCAACCGCAGCGACGCCATCCAAAGCCCAAAACGCCCAAAAACCAGACGTCGCCGCAACGCGCGCACGGCCCCATCAAAGCTGGGGCGCACGTTCGTTTCGTCGGTCCGGCTTCAAGACCATTCCGGTGGGGTGATGGCGCGAAACCCAGCGAGCCGGCCCATTTCGACCGTCCAGCGCTGCGCCAATCCCTCTTGGAGCACCATTGCATGTACCACATCATCCCGACCGAGCGCCATGCCGATTTCCGCTCCGGTAAAACAGCCGCAAACCGGGGCGGCTGGCGGCTTCGCTTCACGCGCCATGGCCAAAAACCGGCGGCGACCTTCCGCCGCACCATCGCGGGCTTCAATGTGCCAGAGCGGCCGCTGGCGGCGCAGGGCGTCAACGCAGGCCTGATAACCAAACGCAAGGCCGCCCGCCCGCCGCGCCAAGCCCAACAAATCCATGCAGCGCTGCACAAGGGCCAGCTCCACCCGATCAGCCAAATCGAGCGGCGCGGTGGCGGGGCGTTTCAGCGCGCGGGCAAACAACTGGCGCTTGACGGCCAAACCCACCTGCGCGCGATCTGCCCGCACCCACACACCGCGGCCCGGAGCGCGCGCCGCCACATCCGCCGCGATCACCCCATCAGGCGATAGCGCAAAGCGCACCAAAGCGGCTTCGTGTTCGCTGACGCCAGACACGATGCAACGCCGGATGCGTCCGGCCTGCATCACCGCGCCGTCGCCATTCTCCGCCCCACCTTCTTGTGGGCCGTCATCGGGTTGGCTTTCGGTTAGGGGGCTTTGCGGGGAGATCAGCGCTCGGCCCCGTCGTCAACCGCTTCGCCGTCAGCGTCGGCCTCATCGGCCGCCTCGTCCGCGACCTCTTCCAACAGCGGCGCTTCAACCCAACCAATCGCGATGCGCGCTTCCATGATCAGCGCTTCGGCTTGATCCGGCGACAACGCCATGGCCTCCAGCAGGCCCGGCTCTTTGACTTTTTCGCCGTTGCGGATTTCCGTCCAGCCGCGCAGATCGTCCGGCGTCAAGCCAGCGAAATCTTCGAGCGTTTTAACGCCCGCTTCGCCCAGCGCCACCGCCATGGCCAGCGTCACGCCCGGCACCTCAATCACGGCGTCATCAACGCCCAATTCACGCCGCTTGGCGTCTTGCTCAGCGGCGACGCGCTCCAGATAGTCGCGGGCGCGGTTCTGCAATTCTTCCGCCAACTCTTCGTTGAAGCCTTCGATGTCAGCCAGCACTTCGGCATCGATATAGGCCACATCTTCAACCGTTTGGAATCCTTCGGTCGCCAGCAATTGGCCCATCATCTCATCCACATCGAGCGCCTCCGTGAACAGGGATGTACGCTCCGCAATGTCTTTCTGGCGGCGCTCACTGTCTTCGGTTTCGGTCATAATGTCGATCTGCCAACCGGTGAGCTGGCTGGCTAGGCGCACATTCTGGCCGCGGCGACCAATCGCCAGCGACAATTGGCCCTCCGCGACCACCACTTCCACGCGGCTTTCTTCCGGGTCAAGCACCACGCGGGTGACTTCCGCCGGCTGCAGCGCGTTGACGATGAATGTGGCGTCGTCCTGCGACCAGGGAATGATGTCGATCTTTTCGCCGCGCAACTCTCCAACAACTGCTTGCACGCGCGCACCGCGCATCCCGACGCACGCCCCAACCGGGTCAATCGAACTATCCTTGGAGATCACAGCGATCTTCGCGCGGGAGCCGGGATCGCGCGCGGCGGCGCGGATTTCGATGATGCCGTCATACACCTCCGGTACTTCCTGCGCAAACAGCTTGACCATGAAATCAGGCTTGGAGCGCGTCAGCAGAATTTGCGGGCCCTTGGATTCACGGCGCACATCATAAATCAATGCGCGCGTGCGATCGCCAACTTCGAGGTTCTCGCGAGGAATATTGTCTGACTTGCGAATAACGCCTTCAGCACGGCCCAGATCGACAATCACATTGCCATATTCGACGCGCTTTACTGTGCCGTTCACGACCTCGCCAACGCGATCTTTGTACTCCAGATGCTGGCGTTCGCGTTCGGCTTCGCGCACTTCGTGATTGATCACCTGCTTTGCGGTTTGCGCGGCGACCCGGCCGAAATCCATCGGCGGCAGGATTTCTTCGTACACCTTGCCAACGGTCGCGGCTTTATCGAATTTCAGGGCGTCAGGCAGCAGATAATCCGTGGACGGATTAAATGGCCGGGCCTCACGCTCCAACGCTTCATCATCCACAACCGTCATGCAGCGCGTGAGCGTCAATTCACCAGTCTTGTGATCGATATTGGCGCGAATGTCGTGCTCGGCGCCATAACGCGAACGGGCGGCCTTTTGCAGGGCGTGCTCCATGGCGGTGATCACCAGCGATTTTTCGATCTGCTTTTCGCGCGCAACCGCATCAGCGATCTGCAGGATTTCCAAGCGGTTTGCGGAGACGCCGATGCTCATGAGTCGGTCCTCTTGGTGGGTTTAGTGGTTGGTTTTTTGCCGCCGGGCTTGGCCGCTGCCCTCGGCGGCGACGCGGGGGCTGCATCCTCCGTCGGCATGCTGAGGGCGGCAGGCGCGCGCTGATCGCGATCGTCGGCGGCGCGCGCGCGGCGCAAATCCTCTTCGATCAGACGATCCGTCAGCACCAGGCGCGCTTCACGGATTTCACCAAACGCCAGTTCGGCGCGGCCTTCTGGTGTTTGAATATGCACACGCCCATCGGCCGCGCCGGCAATCACGCCCTTGAAGCGGCGCCGGCCATCAATCATGGCGATGGTTTCCAGCTTCACATCATGGCCGATAAAACGTTCGAAATCCTCCACCCGCACCAGCGGGCGATCGATGCCAGGAGACGACACTTCGAGATTATATTCATCCTTGATCGGATCATGCGCATCCAAAACCGGCGCCACCGCGCGCGACAGCGCCTCGCAATCCTCGATCCCCATGCCGCCGTCGCTGATCCGCTCACCCATGATCTGCAGGGTTTTGCGGCGCAGCCCGCTCATCCGGATGCGGACAATCCGGTAGCCGAGATCGGCGGCGGCCGGCTCGATCAGGCTGAGGATTTTCTCCTCCAACGGGTTCAGCGTGCGCATCAAGGCGATCCGTTTGACCCAAAAACAAAAACGGCGGCCCCGAGGACGGAGCCGCCGCTAAAGCCCATCGGGCGTTCAGCGATGTGCCATCCTCATAACAAGCCCCTCAGCGCAAATCAATGCTTTCAGCGCCGGTCTGTTGCGCGGCAGTCAACAACGCGACATCGCGGGTTGCGAGCGGGGCGCGTTCCTCCAGCGCCAGATGGAGATAGCAGGCATCGTAAACGCCCAGCCCCAGACGGCGCGCCAGCGCGAGAATGGCATTCAGGTTGGGCGGTTCTGCAAAGGCGATGTCGCCCTCAAGACGGACCAAATTCACATCGACCGCCGCCGTCGGCAACACGCCCCGTCGCTCCAAACGCTGCACAATATGACGCACCTCGATGGGAAAAACGAATGGGGCGATCAGTTCCGGTGCGGCCGCGAAAAAGTGCTGCTGCGGATGGTAAATTGGCTCGGCGCCAACCAGGACAACGCCGCGCTCGCATGCAAAACGACAGGCATCAAAGGCTCTCTTCGATGTCAGCCTTAATCTCTTCCCCCGCCAAGGTTTGGGCGCTGGCGGGCCATTCCCGAGCCAGCCGGTCGCGATCAAGCCTAGACTGCCGCCAAGCCGCCGCGCGTTCTTCCGCCGTTCGCGGTTTGCTGGCCGCAGTGAGCCGCGCCACCGGCCGACCGTGGCGCGTGAGGGTGATCGACTCACCTATTTTTCCACCTCTTGGATCAGGGCGGAAAGGCGGTTCTTGGCTTCAAAGATCGGAACGAACCGATTGCTAAAATATATAGCCAGAAATCTG
>JBIKVO010000360.1:0-3585 GCA_044356795.1 Caulobacterales bacterium | reverse complement strand
CAGCCTCAAGAACCGGCGAAAGCTCGCCTGCCTCAACGACGACTATCTCGAAACCCTCATTCGACAGACAGGCGACAGACAGGCGACAGACAGGCGACAGACAGGCGCGTTAACCTGAGGCGATTCCCCTGCGCAGGGGGTAACTCTCATTGCTGTCATGGAGTAATCGACCCAACGCAGCACGATACTCTCCCTCGTTCTTTGGCGCGCTGCGCAAGCCCGCCAAGGCATACCGAGCAGCCGACAAATAGTCACCACGCCCCATTGCCTCCCAACTGCGCTCAGCAAAGATCCGAGCCAACGAGTTTCTCGCAGCATCGCGTTGCTCTTTCGCCGCCACCGCCTGCAGCACCGCGGTGGCCGCTACACCCGCAAACACCAACGCCGCCGCGCCAAGCGCACCAATCAGCAGCCGCTGCCGTCTGCGTTCGCGCTGCACCCATTGATCGAGCGGTACGCCCAGCAATCCCGCGATGAGTTTCAGCCGCCCGCCGTCACGCCCATCGCCAATCATTTGCCCGTTCGGCTTTTTGATCTCCCGCAGATCCGCCGCGAGCAGACCTTTACCGCGCAGCGCGGGCGGAAAGCATTCGGTATCGGGATCGCCGCTATTCGGCTCGCCGGCGCCGATGACGGGGAAAATGCGATCCTCGCGGCCGAGACGCAGAAACGTCTCGCACTCATGATTGACCCACTGGCTCTTCGCGCGCGTCGGCGTGCACAGCACGACGAGGCATTCGCTGTCTTCCAGCTCTTTCTGCAACGCTTTATCAATGTGGCCACCGGCCTTGAGATCGGTCCGGTCGCGAAAGATCCGATGCAGTTTCGCCGGCACGGGGCCGAGCGCGCCTTCCGCGCCGATCAGCGCCTTCGGCGTGCGGTAGCTGTCGAGCTGGCGGTGCAGCCAGTTGGCCAGCTTATCGTCCGCCCGCGCACAGCTGAAAAACGCCCGATACTGCGCCATGGTACGTCTCCCTTGTGGGCGACGTTAACAAGGGCCTGGGCGCGTGTCATCCGGCCACGAGGAGGCGGGTTTACAGGCGCACGCTTGACAAACCAGCGCGCTTAGCTAATTTTGGCTAAGCCAGGAAGGGCGATAGGCCATGACCACAGTCAACATGCTGGACGCCAAAACCAACCTCTCCCGGCTGGTCGAGGCCATTGAAGCCGGCGCGGAGCAGGAGATCATCATCGCCCGCAACGGCAAGCCGGCCGCGCGCTTGGTGCCGATCGCCAAGACGACGCCGGTGGCGCAGCGCATCGGCGTGGCGAGAGGACTGTTCGTGACCCCCGCGCCTGACCCGGCGCTTGATGCCGAGATTGCCGCAATATTTCTGGGTGAGGACAAGGGCGGCGACGCTTGAACTTTCTGCTGGACACGCACATCGCCATTTGGGCGGTGGAGGACAATCCTCGTCTGTCCAGCGCGGCGCGGGCGCATCTGGCCAATCCAGAGGCAAGCTTTTTCGTCAGCGTCGTTAGCCTGTGGGAGATCGCGATCAAGCATGCCAAGCACGGCGTCAAAGAGATGCCGATGGCGGCCAAAGACGCGCTCGGCTTCTTCCAAGCCAGCGGCTTTACGATCGTGCCCGTTTCGGCGTCGCATGTGCTGTCGCTAGAAAGCCTGCCACGCCATCACGACGATCCGTTCGATCGGCTCTTGATCGCCACGGCGCACGCCGAACCGTATCGATTGCTCACGGCTGATGCGCGCCTTGGCCCCTATGGCGCGATGGTGACCGTCGTTTGATGGGCCAGCGCCCCAGGCTTTGTTATCCGCTCCCTTGCATGTGGCGCGACTCGCCCCCGCATGTTAAACGTAGACTATAATATGGATGGCAAAGGGCGGGCTTGGTGAACGCAGCAGATCATGACGGCGAAGAGCGATCAGTCCGTGCCGGGCGCTATGTGCGCCAGCCCTCCGGTTATCGCGCCTTCATGCCGGCGCCGCTGCCGCCGCACCCTGCGATACCGCTGACCGGGCCAATCCAACGTCTCTTGTCAGACGCCGACCTCGCGCTTGGCCGTCTTGACGGTTCAATCCAAATCCTTCCGAACCCAGACTGGTTCGTTTACATGTATGTCCGCAAGGAAGCCGTACTGTCGAGCCAGATCGAAGGAACGCAAAGTTCCCTGCAGGATCTCCTCGCCGCCGAGGCGCGCATCTATGCACCAGAGCGGCCCTCGGACGTCGCCGAGGTGGTCAACTACGTCGCGGCCATGAACCATGGACTTGAGCGCCTCAAGGAGCTTCCAGTCTCCGTCCGGCTCATTCGCGAGATTCACGAACGGCTTCTCCGCGGCGTACGGGGCGCGAACCTCACGCCCGGCGATTTGCGGACATCCCAGAACTGGATCGGTCCGGCCGGGTGCACCTTGAACACTGCGACCTTTGTGCCGCCACCGCCGCACGAAGTCGCCACTGCGCTTGGCCAACTCGAACGGTTCATGCACGACGATCACATCGACCTGCCATTGCTTATCCGCATTGGGCTTGCCCATGCGCAATTCGAGACGATCCATCCGTTTTTCGATGGCAATGGGCGCACAGGGCGGCTGCTCATCACATTTCTGCTCTGTGAAAACGGCGTGTTGCGCAAGCCGGTGCTGTATTTGTCTCACTTCTTCAAGAAGCATCGGCAGCGCTATTATGATCTGCTGCAGGGCACGCGCGACGCCGGTGACTGGGAGGCTTGGATTTCGTTTTTTCTGGAGGGCGTCCGCGAGGTCAGCAAAGAGGCGGCCGAGACGGCGCGGCGCGTCCTCGCCTTGCGCGAACAGCATCGAACGGAAATCGCCAACCAACTCGGACGCGCTGCCGGCAACGGCCATCGCGTCTTGGAGTATCTGTATCAGAAGCCGATCGTTTCGGTGAATGACATACGAGATTTAATTGGCACAACCTACCCGGCTGCGAATAATCTCGTCGACCGGATGAACCAAATCGGCGTCCTCTTTGAAATTACCGGCCAAATGCGCAATCGCCAGTTCCTATATCGACCGTATGTGGACCTTTTTCAGGAGGAACGGCCGGAATGAGCAACAAACAAAAACGCGATGCCTGTTTCCGCCGCCGCCGTGCCGGGTCACTTCCAGTGCTCCGGCTTCACGATCGTGCCCGTTACGGCGTCGCACGTGCTGACGCTGGAAGCGCTCCCCCGACATCATGACGACCCCTTCGATCGGCTCTTGATCGCCACTGCGCACGCCGCACCGGATCGATTGCCCACGGCTGATGCGCGCCTTGGCCCCTATGGCGCAATGGTGACCCTCGTTTGATGGGCCAGCCCCTGTCCCTTTTTCGAGCGGGTTAGGACATCCTATCCGCCTCGGGCCGGCTGATCGCGTGCAGCCTTTCGCCCCTTGAGTCTTCGAGCGCCTGTACAGGGAATGGCGAAGCACCGCAGCGGCCCGTTCGTTGGGAGGGGGCGCGCATGGACAAAGAGCCGACCCTGTTCGTTGGCGTGGATTGGGCGAGCAAAGAGCATCAGGTCTGCATCATCGGCGCCGGCGCGCCACAACAAAGGACCTTTGCGCATGACGCCGACGGCCTTGGCGCCATGGTCGCTTGGCTGATCGATCAGG
>JBIKVO010000359.1:0-3589 GCA_044356795.1 Caulobacterales bacterium | reverse complement strand
CCAGTAGATCTTCTCCGTCTCGCGGGAGCGGAACAGTTTCGCCAGATGCGTGGCCGCGCGCAGCGTGCGCGCCAGCAACAGACACCCCGATGTATCGCGATCCAAACGATGCACCAGCTTGGGCTTTGTCTCATAGCCGAACGACAACGCCTCCAGCATGCCATCCACATGGCGCAGCGTTTTGGCGCCGCCTTGCGTCGCCAGCCCCGACGGCTTGTTCAACACAATCAGATCGGCATCTTTGTGGATCACCAGGCTGCGGATGAAGGCGGCGTCCTTTTCGGAGACAGCCGGTTGATCCTCGCGCACCGGCGGCTCCGGCATCGGCGGCAGGCGCACGGTCTGGCCGGTTTTCACCCGATCCGCGCTTTTGGCGCGCGCGCCATCGAGGCGAATCTGGCCCGATCGCAGCAGCTTTTCGATTTGCCCCTGGGTCAGGCCGGGAAACCGCCGCCTCACCCAGCGATCCAGCCGGGCGCCGTCTTCTTCGCCATCGACCAGCACCGATTGAACCGCCTTCATCCTGCGCCTCGCACCATTCCATAGCCGGCCGCGCACGCCCCGACCGCCAAAACCACGGACGCCAGCCCATAAACCAAAGCGGTCGTCCATGCGCCGTCCTGCAACAGGCGCAGAGTTTCGATCGAAAACGCGGAAAAGGTGGTGAAGCCGCCCAAGACGCCCGCGCCGAGAAACAAAAGCAGGCCGGATTGATCTTTCCCAAGCCAGGCCGCCAAGGCGCCCATGGCGAAGCAGCCCACCGCGTTGACCAGAAGGGTCGCGGCTGGAAAGCTGGCGCTGAAGGCCTGCCCGGCCCACAGCGACACGCCATAGCGGGCGCTGGCGCCAAGGGCGCCGCCGAGCGCGACAAGAAGCATCGATGTCATTGTTCCGTCTTATGCGAGAAGGGCGCCTAAATCGAGTTGCAACGCCGCGCAGGCGTCGAGAAAGACTGCCGGAATCGGCGCGGTGATGGTCAGCGGGCGGCCGTCATCGGGGTGTGGCGCAACCAGGCGCCACGCATGCAGCATCAGGCGCGGGGCGGCCCACCGCCCCAGCGCGAACAGGCCGCCATATTTGCCGTCGCCAGCGATTGGGCGGCCGATGGCGGCGCAATGCACCCGCAGCTGATGCATCCGGCCAGTCACAGGGTAAAGCGCCACCAGCGCCGCTGCGGGGGCCGCCGCCAGCGTGCGATAGGTGGTTCGCGCGGCCATCGCCCCCGCCGCCCCTGGCCGCGCAAGGGCCACGATCTCCACCCCGCGATGGCGTGTTTTCACCAATGGCCGATCAATCTCGCCCGCCTCCGGTTCCAGCGCCCCGCCGCACACCACAGCGAGATAGGTTTTTTGCACCCGCCGCTCTGCAAACGCCGCTGACAGGGCGGCCGCCGCGGGCTGCGTGCGCGCCATCATGATCACGCCGCTGGTTTCGCGATCGAGACGATGGACCAGGCGCGGCGGCTTTTTCCCCGGCCGGGCGAACCGGGCGGCCAGGCTCTCCAGGCTTTCCGTCAGGCCCGCCCCCCCCTGCGAGGCAAGCCCACTGGGCTTGTCAAACGCCAGCAGCGCCTTGTCTTCATAGAGCAAAAACGCCTGCGCTGGCGGCCCGTCATGGGCAGGCATCAGCGCCCCATGCGGCGGCTGTGCAGGCGGTATGGCCATCAATCCCAGCCTCCGTCTGGCCGCCGATCCGGCGAGCAGGCCAGGCGTGGGGATCGACATCGCGTCCCTCCTGCCCGACCGTCACTGCGCGGCCCAGGCGGCGCGCATCTCAACCGGCCCGCAGGCGGATGCGCATCGGTGCGGCCGCTTCCCGGCGGAAGCGGGCGGCCGCGGTTTGCGCCGCGCCATAATCATCCGGCCAGGTGCGCAGTTGCTCCACCGCCCGACGCAGGCGACCCAGCTGGACCGGCAAAAGCGGCGCCATCAGCGGCGCGCGCAGCAAAACCGGGCTCTTGCCCTCAATCCGCGACCAGCCCGCTTCGAAAATGACTTCCTCAAACGCCTGCTGCACCGTTTTCAGCGGCAGTTCGAGCCGACGGGCCCAGGCGCAGGCATCCGCCGCGCCCCAAATCGCCCGCAGCCCCCCCCGCAGCCGTGCCCGCCGGAATGTCGGCATCACCGGCTCCAGCAATTCGTGGCATTGGCCGAACGGATCCGACAAGCGGTCACGCAGATTGTCCGACCAACCGCCCTCCGCCCGCCCATTCAAGCGTGACGAGGTGACCACACGGGCCGTCAGGGTGTGGCGAATCTTGCCGCCGGCGCGGCGCACGGTGTCGACAAACAGCCGATCCTCGCCCGGGGCCACATGCGGAATGCCGCCAACGGAGACATAAATCGATGGGCGGACAGCGAGGCTGGCGCCCGTTTCCATCACATGGTGGGGCCAGGGATCATGGTCCAGCGGGTCAAGATGGGCGGAAAGCTCGGCGCTGAGATGGGCATATTCGAATTCCATCGCGCCGCGCAGCACGGCTTCCAGCGGCATTTCATGCTCCGACGGATCGGGCACCACAAAGCCGCACGCAACATCGGCGCCGGCGTCGATCGCCGACAGGCTGGCCTCCATCCAATCGGCCTGCGCGCGGCTGTCGGCATCGGTGGTGAACAGCACGCCGTCGCGGTCCAGAAGGCGCAGCGCCGCATTCATCGCCAGGCGGCGCGCCCAGGCGGCGTTGGCGTAGG
The DNA here is from genome assembly GCA_044356795.1 of Caulobacterales bacterium. Taxonomy (GTDB): domain Bacteria; phylum Pseudomonadota; class Alphaproteobacteria; order Caulobacterales; family Aquidulcibacteraceae; genus JBIKVO01. The sequence continues at coordinate 899 of JBIKVO010000359.1, read as the reverse complement.
GCGGATCAAGCTTGACATGATGCACATGCACATCGAACGGCATCGTCGGCGCGATGGCCCGCAACACATCCAAAGATGCATCCGTGCAATTGTTCAGCAGGATCAAAACCGCAAATGGCCCCTGCACGGTCTGTTCCGCAAGGCTCGCCAGGCAGACGCCGAGGAACTCTTCCTCGTCCTTGGCCGGAATCGCAATGACAGCGCGATACGGCGAAAGGCCCGTCGGGGTTTTCGGCGTCGTGGGGGGCGCGCCTTCGTGAATGATCAACGCCATGTCTTGATCCTGTTAAGACCGCATCACGGCGAACGCACTCGCCTTCATCGTCTTTGCCTGCTTCAATCGGGCGCCCACGGGGGGCGCCCTTCCGGGGCTGTGCGGCCTGCAGCCGCTTTCTCCAGAATCCGTCTGAAGTACAGAGTTCATCTGAACGCAGCCCATCCGTCCATACTTGTGACGCCCCGCGCGAGACCGATACCCACCGCGACCGTCACCTGAAACCCCGCGTCTCCGGAGCGTGGCCTTCGTGAGACTACCAACTTGCGACTTTCCCTTACGATCAACCGGTTGCCAACGATCGCCCGGTTGGGACCATAAAGGACGCGAGACTTTGACCCTCTTTGCATCGGCGCCACACACAGCAGATCGACGCAGATAACGCAATCCTGAACTGCCCGTCACGCTGTTTCCACAGGCGCCGGCGCCTGTTTGGACGGCGCCGCGGCGTCAATGGCGCGCGACTTTCCGACTATCCTGGCGGCTTGGGCGGCGCCGCATCTTCCCCCCGCCAGCGGATCGACACCCGCGCATCGCCTTGCGGATTGAAGCGCGACACCAAAAACAAACGCGGCCGCACCTGCCATTCAAGCGCGGCTTGCGATCCGCCAAGACTGGTCCGCGC
>JBIKVO010000046.1:0-12713 GCA_044356795.1 Caulobacterales bacterium | reverse complement strand
GGTCCGCGGATTGGAGCCGGCGATCGAGATGCCGCCGTCGCCGCGGGCGTTTTGCGACACCAGCGGGTCGCGGCGGGCAAGGTCGCGGATGTCGCGGTTGACCGACACAACGCTGTCGATCGCCTCGCGGCCAAGCGTGGTGGACGATCCGGTGGCGCCCGAACGCGGCGACACGGCGGTCACGACGATTTCCTGGCCGGCGGGGAAGAGATCAATCACGACCTCGGCGGGGTCGCCCACGGTGAAGAACAGATTGTCCACCGCACGGGATTCAAAATTGGTCGCCGACACCTCAATGGTGTACGGGCCACCGACGCGAAGGCCACGGGTGTTGAACGCGCCACTCGCGTCCGTGCGCGTTGCCGAGCGCGACCCTGACGGCACGTGGATGACGGTGATTTCCGCGCCGGCAATGCCTTGGCCGGTGTCGGAAATAATCGTGCCGCGCACAGACGACGTGGTTTCCTGCGCATATGCAGACGTCGCAGCCGCCAAACCCAGCGCTGTGACCGCAGCGCTGCTCATGAATTTCTTGAAGAACATACAAACCCCCTTGATTGGCCGCGCAGCGCGCGCACGCGCTTGCCCGGCGGGAAGTGACACAAACCATACCCACGGCGCAGTTGCGGGGCGCACTCCCGACTTGCTTTTGCCGCAGTGGCGCCATCTAGAGGCCACGGTCAACGTTCCTGCGAAGGTTTTGTGAAGCTTTTTTTACACCGGGTGGAGCCGTAGCAGTTTCATGCACAGTGTTGCAAAAGCGACGCGCAGGAGTGGGCCTCAGTGCGGCCGCGAGCGCACCTCGCGCGTCTTCGTGACCGCCCAATTCTGTCGACGCCGCTACCGCACACAGCTATGCCGAACCTGTCCATGACCCGTGATGATCTTGCCCGCCCGCCCACGCCCGCCCCGCTCATGGAGCAGGCGTTTGTGGCCCTTCTCATTGCGATTGTCGGCTTCCGGGTGGCGTCGCTATTGATCACGCCGATCGGGCTGCATCCGGATGAGGCGCAGTATTGGGCGTGGTCGCGGACGCTGGAATGGGGCTATTTCTCCAAGCCGCCACTGATCGCCTGGATCATTGCTGCCACCACGTCGGTGTTTGGCAATGCCGAGTGGGCCGCCCGTCTGGCCTCGCCTTTCCTGCATGGGGCGACAGCTTGGCTATTGTTTTTGTTGGGCAAGCGCCTGTATGGGCCGCTGGCCGGGGCGACGGCTGCTTTGGCGTGGTTGTTGGCCCCGCTTGTCTGGCTGTCGTCGATGCTGACATCGACGGACGCCGCTCTTCTGCCGATGTGGGCGTTGGCGCTTTTGGCCATCCACAGCCTGATGACCAAGCCCAGCTGGACGGCAGCGGTGGTGCTGGGGGCCGCATTGGGGATCGGCGCCCTGGCCAAATATGCCATGCTCTATTTCCCGCTCTGTGCGGCGTTGGCGGCGTTTTGGCTGCCTCAGGCGCGGGCGGCGGTGTTGTCGCGGCACGGGTTGTTGGCGGGCGGCGTCGGGCTTTTGATCCTGGCGCCCAATCTGGTGTGGAACGCCCATAATGATTTCGCGACATTGAGCCACACGGTGGCCAACACCAATATCGTCGGCAACGACGATCTGGTGAACATGGATGAGGCGGGCGGCTTTTTCATCGACCAGATCGGCATGGGCGGCCTTTTGACCGTCACTTTGGGCGTGCTGCTGGCATTGTGGGCGACGAAACGATGGCGACCAGACAAGGCCGATCGGTTTTTGCTGGCGTTTATTCTGCCGCCGCTGATCGTGATCCTGGCGCAAAGCTTCATCAGCCGGGCGCATGCCAATTGGGCGGCAGCGGCTTATCCGGCTTTGGTGCTGTTGACGGCCGCCTATTTGACCGCGCCTCAGCGGCGTGGATGGCTGTACGCGGTGAAGGGCGTCCATGTGGCGGGGTATGTGTTGTTCGCAGCGGCAGTGCTGTCGCCGACGATTGCGGACTCGGTGGGGCTTTCAAACGCGTTGAAGCGCTTGCGCGGCTGGGACGCCACCGCCGCCGCGGTAGAGGCGCGCCTGGCAGAGCAGCCCTACCAGACGATCCTGGTCGATCACCGCCATCTGTTCTTTGAACTGACATATCAGTGGCGCGACCGGCCGGACCTGCAGGCCAAGCTGCGCATGTGGGTGCTGCGCGGGGTCGCCGGCAACCATGCAGAGCTGTTGGCGCCGATGGGGCCTGACGCCGGGTCGCCGGTGCTGACGGTGCAGATGTCCCCGCGCTATGGCCGCTTTTTGGCGGCGGACTTTACAGAGTTCACCGCCCTGCCTTCGGCGATGATCCCACTTGGCGGCGGCAAGACGCGCGAAATCGGGTTTGGGGCCGGCGCCACGTTCGCCCCGCAACCGCGTACGTCAGCGCTTCTGGCGGAAATTGGGCGGTAGCGCGCTTTCAGGCCGAGCCTGCCCCGGACTTGATCCGCGATGGATACCGGTCGGCCGCTCAGGACGCGTGCATTGGCTTCGCTCATGCGTCGGCAGCGCGGATTTCTTCCTCATGGTCGATCCGGGGCGCGTCAGCATCATTTGCCGGGGCAGCGAGGGGCGTTTCCACCTCGTGGCTGAGGTCGGGCAGCGGCAAAACCGTGACCGCCGCCGTCGGAGCGACGGCTACCACCGAGGGGCCTTCATCGATCGGCGCGGCCGGCTCAAACCGCGCGACAATGCGCCCGCCGCCGACCGGCTCGCCGGCGCTGGGGATCACCGGCGCCACGGGGGTGGAGGTATCAACAATCGGGCGCCCTCGGATCGGGCGCCCACCGCCGAGGCGACCGACGCTGGCGTCCAATTCGCCGCGCATATACACCGCCACCCGCCCCAGAAGACGCGTGGACGATAAGGTCTGCAGTCCGCGGGCCGAGCCGCCGCGCTTGCTGGCCTGATACCCTGTCACCGCCTCGCGATCGAGGCGATCGCACCAATAGGGCGTCAGATCGGCCAGCGCCGAGCCTGTCACCGGCTCCTCCGGCACGCCTGCGCCGGGGGAAAAAAACCGGCAGACAAAGTCATAGGGTTTGCCATCATCGGCGCGCGCTGTAACCGTCAGACACCCCACCCTTGGGCCGCGCACCAGCCGCTCAATCGCTTTCATATCGGGCTTGAGCGCGCGCACGACGGCCTCCGCTTCCAACACGATATTGGCGTATTCGCCGACAAACCCATCCACCACCCGCAAGCCCGCCCCAAGCGCAGACACCAATTCGCCCGGCGGCTGCCATGGCGTGCGCGCGCGGCGCGGCATATCCAGCGTGAAGCCCTCAGGCGTCTCGCGCACAACCAGCGGACCTGCCTGGCTGTCAAACACCACGACATCGAGATCGGGTTCAATTTCAGTCAGCAGAATGGCGCCCGCGGCCAAAGTGGCATGGCCGCAAATCGGTACTTCGGTGTTGGGCGTGAACCAGCGCAGCTGATAATTGCCTTTCAAACCGGTGGGCACAAAAAATGCAGTCTCCGACAGCCGGTTTTCAGCGGCGATCGACAAAAGCAGATCATCTGCAAGCCAAGTTTCCAGCGGTACAATCGCGGCTGTGGCGCCAAGAAACACGCGGTCGGCGAAAGCGTCTACAAACCAGATGCGCATGAAGCGCTTCTCCAACGATACAGTTCGAACGATACGGTTAACGCGCGACCACAGAAGGCGCTGGCCAATACTGCCCTTTCGCTCCCACAATATCCAGCAATTCCATCATATTTCGCTATTTGGGCGCATCGAATACAGGCCATGCATGCCCTAATGGACCATGCCCGCCGCCAAGCCCTGGCGCATTCAGCATGGCGCGCCTGACATACTGACGCGCGGCAAGAACCGCGTCGGCCAACATCGCGCCCTGCGCGAGTTTCGCGGCCATCGCCGAGGCCAGCGTGCAACCCGTGCCGTGGGTGGCGCGGGTCTGCAGGCGCGGGTCTTCAAACACGGTTTCGCCACCGTCGGCTTCGATCAAAAGATCAATGACGCCATTGCCCGCGATATGGCCGCCCTTGATCAAGGCGGCGCGGGCGCCAGCCTCGATCAGCGCCCGCGCCGCGGCGCGCTGGCCGGCAAGATCGGCCACCGAAAGGCCCGTCAAGCGCTCCGCCTCCGGCGCATTCGGCGTGACCACCGCCGCGCGCGGCAACAACCGGCCAGCGACCGCCGCCACCGCCTCATCGGCAAGCAATGGATGGCCGCCTTTGGCCACCATCACCGGATCCAGCACGAGAGGCGTGTCAAGCGCGAAATCCGCCAACGCGTCGGCCACCAGATGCACCGTATCGGCCTCGCCCAGCATGCCAATCTTGATCACATCGGCGCCGATATCCTCCATCACCACTTTGATCTGATCACGGATAATCTGTGCACGAACGGGTTCGACCGCGAACACACCCAAAGTGTTTTGCACCGTGATCGCGGTGATGGCGGTGGCGGCGTAACCGCCAAGCGCGGTCACGGTTTTGATGTCGGCCTGGATGCCGGCGCCGCCGCCGGAATCGGAACCAGCGATAATCAGAACGCGGCCTTTTGCGGGGGTCATGCCAAATGGTCCATGGATTGTTGGGCTCCTTAGGCCACACACTCATAAAATTCACCGCGCTCGCAGGTTTGGCTGCGGCGGCGCGTCAGGCCGCTTGCCAAGGCATGAGCCTTGACTGCGCGTCCTTCCTTCTCCGCCTTGGCCATCGGCACGTCTTCGCGTTGGATTTTGTGCGTGTGTGACCTGGTGGGTAGACCGCCAGGCTATCATGCCGGCGCGATCGTGGACAGTTTCAAGCCCGCCACACCCGCAATGATCAACACCAGCGAACCGATGCGCAGCGCTGTCGCTGGCTCCTTCAGCCACATAATGCCGACGATCGCCGCGCCCGCCGCGCCAACCCCCGTCCACACCGCATAGGCCGTGCCCACAGGCAGTGTTTTCATCGCTTCAAATAACAGGAAAAACGACGCCGCCATCGCGGCAAGTACTCCCGCCGTGATCGCGTGATTGGATTGAAACGCGAACTTGAAACCCGACGCCCACACCACTTCCAGCAGGCCCGCCAGCAACAGCGCGATCCAAGGCCAACTCATCGCCGGCCCGCCGCGCGCATCAATTGGGTCACGTTATATTCGCTTTCAAATGCCGGCTGCGGCAACTCGATGCACAATTCATTGGCGCCCAATCGATGCAGCCGCCCAGCCTGATCGCGCTGCCCGGCCTGATCGCGCTGCCCGGCCTGATCGCGCTGCCCAGCAGCGCCACAAGCGCCCGGCGGCTTGGCCTCGGTCGGCAGATACAACGCGCCAAGATACACCATCGACGACGCCGTATCCGGATACAGCGTGCCGAAGAAACGCGGACTGCCCGTCGTTTTGTGAATGACAAGCCCCTCAATAGTAGCGTCGATCTGGCCGTTGAAAGAGCCGCAGGGCGTCACGAACGAATCTCCGCCAACCTTGATCACGCCGCGCCGCCATTGGCCCACCCATTGCGCGCGATTGATCGGCGTCGCGCAGCGATCCAGCACCGCCAACGGGGCGCCAATATCGGGCGCAGCGCCCAACGCGCGGGCCTGCGCAATCCGTTGTGTGCGCGCGGCGACCTGCTGCTCAAGCCGCGCTGCATCCTGGCTGGTGATCGCCTGCCGCCACCCAATCTCAGCGCCCGCAAACGCAACGCCCATCATCATCACGGCTGCCACGCCCGCCCCGATCAAACCGCGTTTCATTCTGCATCCTGATAATCGTCAGCCCCGATCACCGCCTGCCAGACTTTCAACGCCTGTACGGTTTCTGTAACATCGTGCACGCGGATCATGTCGGCGCCGAATTCATTCGCCAGCAACGCGGCCGCAATCGACCCGCCAAGGCGTGCATCCGCCCGCGCCTCACCGACAATCTTTGCAATGAAGCTCTTGCGAGATGCGCCCACCAGAAGCGGGCAGCCGGTTTCCGCCCGCACCAAAGGCAAAGCGCGCAGCAAATCAAGATTATGCTCCAGCATTTTGCCAAAGCCGATGCCGGGATCGACCCACACCCGATCCAGCGACACGCCCGCGCGCTCCACCGCTTCCAGCCGCGCCTGCAAAAAGGTGATCACCTCATCGACGACATCCTCGTAGCTCGGCGCCTTTTGCATGGTCTGCGGATCACCCTGCATGTGCATCAAAATGACCGGGCAATCGAGAGCGGCGGCGACGGCAAGGCTTGTCGGGTCAAAGCGCAACGCCGACACATCGTTCCAGATGTCAGCGCCGGCTTCAATTGCGGCATGCGCCACCGCCGGCTTCATCGTGTCGATCGAGATTGGCGCTTTTGTCTGCGCGCGCAGTGCGGTGATCACGGGCAAAACCCGGCGCAGTTCCTCAATATCGGGCACCGGGGCAGCGCCGGGGCGCGTCGATTCCCCACCGATATCGATCACATCCGCGCCCGCCGCCAGCATGGCTAAGGCGTGTGCAACGGCGGCGTGCGTTTCGGCGTGCTGGCCGCCATCGGAAAAGCTGTCGGGCGTGACATTCAGCACCCCCATGATCCAGGGGCCGCGACCAAGCTTGGGATTGGGCAACATCGGAAGTCAGCCGGTTTGAACGATCGACAAAAGATTGAAGTCCGGATCGCGCAACCAGGCGACTCGGGCGCCGTCGGGCGCGGTCCACACGCCGGCGGCGTCCTGCTGCAGGAAGCCGAAGCGCTCCATCTTGACGCCCTTGGCCGCCAGCGCCTCCACCGCGGCAGCCACATCCGGCACCCCAAACGCCGCCACCGCCGTGGCCGCCGGGATCACCGCCGGCGTCTTCGCCGCCCGGAGAAACCCGATCTGCCCCGCAAACAGCATGGTAAACTGATCCTCCATGATCAGCTTCAGGCCAAGGGTTTCGGTATAGAAGGTTTTGGCGGCCTCGGGGCGCGATACGCCGACCATGGCCTGAATGACAGCAGTGCTGAGCATGGCGCCTCCCGCGCTTTTCCCACCACGCAGGGTTAACCCGTCCATGTCGCGGGCGCGAGGGGCGAAGGGCGGGCCTGGGCGCTTATGTCGCCCTGTGCGGCTCACGCTCCGGCGCCGCGAGGGCAATTTCCGATCCGAAATCGGATCGGAATGCCCAAACTTTTGGTTCAGAGCGGCTTCTTAGGATGAACCGGCGTCCACTTGATCGGAAAACGGGCCAACCGACGAGGCGCACGGCGACGGCGGGTCGGGCGGACATTATCATTGGCTGGCGCCAGCTCCGCCGGAACGGCGCGGGAGACCGCCGCCCCGACGAAGCCCGCAGCCGCCACCAGCGCGGCGGCGGCCAAGGTCATTATCGCCTGATCAAGACCAACGAACATGCCGTTCACCAAACCCCGGACGCCTTCGGCGCTCTGTATTTGCGACATCACCGCAATACTTGTGATTATGCGCCCGATGCTGTAAAGGTGAGGTTGATGGCGGCGGGTTTTCCCCACAATTGGCTGCGTTTCCGATGTTTCAGGGTTTTCGCTGGGTTCGGCTGCGGCAGGTCGCACCCCTCTTTGCCCCCCTGTTTGCACACCCCTGTTTCCAAATTCCGGGCAAAGCCTTAACACCAGCCCACCAACAACCAGGGAGCTGACGCGCCATGAACCTGCACATGATGACCAATCTGGACCTCGTGGCCATCTATGCCGGGATCAATATCCTCTTGCTGCTGGTGCTGGCGATCCTGGTGGTTGTGGGACGGGTGCGCAGCAAGGTGTCGCTCGGCGATGGCGGCGATCCGCAGCTTTTCCAGGCCAGCCGGGTGCATGGCAATGCGGTGGAATATGTGCCCGCGGGGCTGGTGGGCCTGGTGATCCTTGGCGTGCTGTCGGACCCGGTTGTACCGGCAGAGGTGATCCATGCCGGCGGCGCCATGTTGACCGCAGGCCGCATTCTCCACGCCATTGGTCTGTCGGGCAACCCAGGCCGCAGTTTTGGCCGCGCGGCGGGAATGCTGCTCACATGGCTGGCGTTCCTAGTGATCGGGGCGGCGCTGATCTGGTTTGGCCTAAAGCTTAAGTTTTAAGTCGGAGTTTTGATGCGGTTGCGCGCGACGGCGCGCCGGGCCATGTAGCCGGCATGATCACCAAGCCTGATGCGCGCGCGCTGCTCTCCGCCCTTCTTGAAACCGCCCGCCGCCACGGTGCAGATACCGCCGACGCCTCACTCATCTCGTCTGAGAGCCTGTCTGTTGATGTGCGGCTTGGCGCGCTGGAGGGGGTGGAGCGCAGCGAAAGCCGATCCCTCAGTTTGCGCGCCCTGATCGGCAAGCAGCAGGCTGCAGCCACGACATCCGATCTGTCGAGCGCGGGGATTGCGGCGCTGGCCGAGCGCGTTGTGGCGATGGCGCGGCTTGCCCCCGAGGACCCCTATTGCGGCCTGCTGGCTGCAGGAGAGCGGGTCGCCGATCCCCGCGCGCTTGACCTCGCAGACCCAGCGCCCCCGCCAAGCCCCGCCGCTTTAGAGTCCGCCGCCATCGCCGCCGAGGACGCCGCCCGCGCGGTTCACGGCGTCACCAATTCCAGCGGCGCCGGCGCCAGCTACGGCGCCAGCGATGCCGCCTTCATGACATCGGATGGCTTTTTCGGCGCCGCCCAAGGCACCAGCTACGGCATCGGCGTGTCGCCGATCGCTGAAAGAGACGGCAAGAAGGAGCGCGATTACGAAGGCTATACGCGCCGTTTCTATGCTGATCTGCCTCCGCCCGACGTGATCGGACGCATCGCTGGCGAGCGCGCCGCCGCCCGCCTCGGCGCCCGCAAGATCGACAGCGGAAAAGCCGCCGTGATCCTCGAAAACCGCGTGGCGGCTCGGTTTTTGACACCCTATTTCGGCGCGATCTCGGGTTCGGCCATCGCGCGCGGCGTGTCCTTCTTGAAGGACAGACTGGGCGAGGCGGTGTTTTCCCCGCAGATCACGATCATGGAAGACCCATTCCAAGATCGCGGCCTTGCCAGCCGTGCGTTTGATGGCGAAGGCGCGCCAGTGCACAGGCGCAATTTGGTGGACGCGGGCGTGTTGCCATTCTGGCTGACGAACGCCGCCGTCGCTCGCCAACTCAACACCACCACCTCCGGCCACGCCAGCATGAGCCATGGCGGCCCGCCGGGGATCACCACCAGCAATCTCACACTGCTGCCGGGCGCGCACGACCTGGACGGCCTGATGCGCGAAGCGGGCACTGGTCTTTTGGTGGTGGAGATGTTTTCCCCCGCCCTGAACGCCAATACCGGGGATTGGTCTGTGGGGGTGGCGGGCTTTTGGTTTGAAGGCGGGTCGCGAGCCTATCCAGTGTCGGAAGTGACGATCGCGGGTAATCTGATTGATCTGTTCAAGCGCGTCACGCCGGGCGCGGATCTGGAACGCCGGGGCGCCTTTGATGCACCCAGCCTGTTGATCGACGATCTCGCGATTGCGGGCGTTTGAGATGTCGGGCCCCGCCGAAGATCTGGCCCTGCTGCGCGCGGCCGCACTGGCGGCGGGCCCGCTTTTGCGCGAAGGCTTTGGGGCCACGGTGCGCACCTGGTCGAAGGGCGCCGCCGGCCCCGTCACCGAAATTGATCTCGCCGTTGACGCGCTGCTGAAGGACATCCTGCTGAATGCGCGGCCAGACTATGGCTGGTTGTCGGAGGAAAGCCCTGATGATCCCGTGCGCCTGCAAAAGCAGCGCGTGTTCATTCTCGATCCGCTGGACGGCACCTCGGCCTTTATTCGCAAGCGGCCGGATTTCTGCGTGTCGGTGGCGGTGGTGGATCAGGGCGCGCCAATGGCGGCGGTTGTGTATGCGCCGGTCAGCGAGGAGCTGTTTGCCGCCTATCTCGGCGGCGGGACCAGCCTGAACGGCGTGCGCGTGGCGGCAAGCGCGCGCGCCAGCATCGAGGGCTGCACGATGATCGGCCCTAAGGATTTGTTCACCCATCCCGGCTGGCAGCCGGCCTGGCCGGCCATGACGATCGTGAGCAAGGCGGCGCTGGCGTTTCGCCTGGCGACGGTCGCTGCCGGCCAGGGCGATGCGGCGCTAAGCCTTGGCTACAAGCAAGAATGGGACATCGCCGCCGGCGCGCTGCTGATCGCGGAAGCCGGCGGGCGCATCACCGACCCATGGGGCCAGCCGCTGTGTTTCAATCAGCCCGATCCCCGGGTGCCAGGTATTGTGGCGTCTGGCCCGAACTTGCACGAATTGCTAATCGAACGGGCGCAGAAAACACCCCATCCGTCCGTGTTTGCGAGCACCGCATGACCAAAGCAAAGCCCCCTGCCCGTGGCGCACAAAAAACCGCCGCCACCCGCCAATTGCTGCATCTGGTGATTGGCGGCGAGTTGAAGGATTTGGCCTTCCACGAATTTGTCGATCTCAAAGCGGTCGACTTTATCGGCGCCTTTCCAAACTATGCCGAGGCGCACGCCGCCTGGAAGGCGGCAGCCCAACGCACCGTCGATAATGCCCGGATGCGGTATTTTGTGATTCACGCCCATCGCCTGCTCGATCCTGAGCCCGACGATGAAGATTTCGAATCCTGATCGCCCCCAACGTGATCATCACACCGTGACAGCCGGCCCAATCATCGCCCGCTTGTGGCGCGACTTTATCGCGCCGCACAGCGCGCACGCGTTTGCGCTGATCCCGGTGCTGTTGCTTGTGGCGGCGGTGGGGGCTGCTTATGCGCTGATCCTGCAGCAGGCGATTGATGGATTGCGCGGAGGCGATCTGAGCGTGACGCTGTGGGCGCCGCTCGCGATCGTGGCTGCAACCGTGCTGCGCGCGGGAGCGATCTATGCGCAGGCGGTGATGAGCCAAGATCTTGGACAGCGCGTGCTGAAAGACGTGCAATCGGCGATGTTTTCCAAGCTGGTGCGCGCCGATTATGCGCGCATGCAGGCCGAAGCGAGCGGTGGATTGGTGTCGCGCTTCACCAATGATGTGAATGTCGTGAATGAGGGCATCATTCGCGGTTTCCAGGCAGTGGCGCGCGATGCGGTGACAGTGATCGCGCAAGTCGCCATTATCTTCTGGTTTGACTGGGTTTTGGCGATTTTGGTGCTGGGCCTGTTTGCGCTTGGCGGGCCGCCGCTGGCGCGCATCGCCAAGCGGGCGCGCGATCAAACCAAACGCCAACAAGAAACCATGGGCGAGATGACAGCGATGCTGGGCGAGAGCCTGGCCGCGCCGCGGCTGGTCAAAACGTTTGGGCTTGAAGCGCGCGAAACCGAGCGCGCCAATCTGTTGTTTGAATCGCGCCGCAAGATCCTGATGAAGCTGACACGCAACCGCGCGCAGGCCGATCCGCTGTTGGAGATTTTGGGCGGGCTTGCGATGGCGGCGGTGATGTGGGTGGCGGGCGCGCGCATCCTGTCTGGCGCAATGACCTTTGGCGATCTGATCGGTACGATAGTCGCGATTGCCGCGGCTGCGCCGGCCGCTCGCAGCCTTGGCACATTCAATACTGTGTTAAACGAGGGCGTTGCAGCGCTCGGGCGCATTTTCTCGTTGCTGGATGAGCGCGAAGCGGTGATCGAAAAACCAGCCGCCCCAGCCTTGGCGGTAACGGCCGGTGAGGTGCGCTTTGAGAAAGTGTCATTTGCATTTGGCGCGGAAACCGCGTTGCGCGAGATCAGTTTCACGGTTCGCCCAGGAGAAACGGTGGCGCTGGTCGGGCCGTCCGGTGCGGGAAAATCCACTGTGCTCAATCTCATCGCGCGGCTGTATGATGTGAGCAGCGGCGCCATTTTGATTGATGGCCAGGATGTACGCGATGTGTCGCTAAAAAGCCTGCGCGCCAGTCTGGCCCTGGTGGCGCAGGACGCCGCCGTTTTCCATGACAGCATCGCCGCCAATATCGCGTTTGGCAAAGGCGGCGCCGATGCGGGCGCAATCGAAATCGCAGCACGCGCAGCCGCCGCGCACGACTTCATCATCGCCCGTCCCGGCGGCTATGACAGCGATGTGGGCGAACGCGGCGGCGCGCTATCGGGCGGGGAGCGTCAGCGCATCGCCTTGGCGCGGGCGTTCTTGAAAGATGCGCCGATCCTGCTTCTGGATGAAGCCACCAGCGCGCTGGACGCTCAATCCGAAGCCGCCGTGCAAGACAGCCTGGCACAGTTGAGGCAAGGCCGCACCACCTTGGCGATCGCCCATCGCCTCGCCACCGTGCGCGACGCCGATCGCATTTTGGTGATGGACAAAGGCCGCATCGTCGAGGACGGCAAACACGATGAACTGCTGCGCAAAGGCGGCCTTTACGCCGATCTTGCGCGCCTGCAGTTTCAAGAGTGACGCCGTGCACCGATCAATACAATAAATGCGCCATGCGCGTGTGCGCCCACGCCTGCTCATCGCGGCTCGCCAGCGCGTCAAGATCACCAGGATGGGCGTTCGAATCATCCACCCATTCACGCAAAATCGGCGACGCATTGATCACATCGATCGCCAGCATCCCGCTGGTGTATTCGTAGGGAAAATCCCGCCACAGCGGGTAGCCCGCATACAGACGACGGATCGCCTTGAAGCCCAGCGCCTGCACGCGCCACGGCTGAAAAACGCGGTGGTTATACAGCGTTGGATCCTCGGTGTGGATCATCACGCCGCTGCACAATTTAGCGGCGTGCTTATGGAACGTGGGCTCAAACCAGCAATCGCGCAAGACACATCCGCCCAACCAATGCGGCGCGACGGCGTGCATCTCGGCGATCACCGCGCGCGCATCGATATCGGGCGCGCCAAACATTTCC
>JBIKVO010000168.1:0-6740 GCA_044356795.1 Caulobacterales bacterium | reverse complement strand
AGTCCAAGGCCCGTACCCTGTTGGGTGCGGGTCAATTGTGTTTCTACCTGCTCGAACGGCCGCGCCAACCGCGGCAGATGTTCAGCAGGGATGCCGCGTCCGGTGTCGATGATCCGGAAGGTCACGCCACGAGTGGCCGGCCGCACCTCAACCATCACGCCGCCTTTTTCGGTGAATTTCACGGCGTTGGACAGCAGGTTCAACAGCATCTGTTTTAGCGCGCGGGGATCGGCCTCGATCTCTGGGCACTCGTGGGCATCGATGATCAGTTGCAGTCCTTTTTCATCCGCACGCCGCCGCACCAGGCGTTGCGCGTTATCGACAATATCCAAGGGGTCGACAGTGCGCGGCGAAAGGCTGAGTTTGCCGGCTTCGATCTTTGCCATATCGAGGATGTCATTGATCAGATCGAGCAGCAGCAGGCCGGAGCCGTGAATGTCTTTGGCATATTCGATGTATTTTTCGTGGCCTACGGGGCCGAGCATCTGGTTCCAGATCATCTCGGAGAAACCGTTGATGGCATTGAGCGGGGTGCGCAATTCGTGGCTCATATTCGCCAGGAACACGCTCTTGGCTTTGTTGGCCTGTTCAGCGCGTTTTTTCTCCTCGTCATATTTGCGGGCAAGCTCTTTGTTCTTGCCCTCCGAACGTTCCAGGCGGGCGACGGTTTGCAACAGATCTTCGCGCGAATGCACCAACTCATCTTCTTTGGTTTTCTGTGCGGTGATATCAAAACCAACGCTGACAAGCCCGCCATCGCCGGTCCGACGCTCAACAATGCGCAGCCAGGAACCATCCGCCAGCTCCATCTCGCGCGCTTGCGGATCTGTCGCGTCGGCGCGTTCGCGTTTGATCGCCGGGGCAGCGGCCATGGCGATGGTTTCGTACGTCATGCCAGAGCGCAAACTTGTCGGGTCAAGGCGGAAAAGGCGCACATAGCTGCGGTTCCAAATCAGCAAGCGTCGACGTTTATCCCATAGGGCAAACGGGCCCGTAAAGCTGTCGATCGCTTCGCGCAATCGCTTTTCCAAAGCACCGGCGCGCATTTCGGCTTCGCGCTTGGCGGTGATATCGACGGCGGCGCCAACGATGCGCGTAGACTCGGGGGCGTTCGCCTCCGCGATGGCGACACCACGCATTTCAATCCACGTGACGGCATGCGCGCTGGCGACGCGGAACGTGACATCCAACGCGCCGGTGTCGATCGCTTGGCGAAACGCCGTTTCGATGGCGTGGCGCTCTTCGGGCTGCGCGAGGCTGACCAGAGTGTGCAGCCGCATCGTTTCTGAGGGGGCGTGGATCAGCGCCATCAGGCTGGTGGAGAGGTTTATTTCGTCCAGGCTGGGGCGCCATTCGAAAACACCCGCGCGGGCGCCGTCGGCGGCAAGGCGAAAGCGTTCTTCTGCCCGCTCAACCTGTGCTTCGAGTTGGACGGCGCGTTGGGCGTTTTGGCGCAGCAGAACAAGCAGACACCCCACAGCCATGAGCGGCCCCGCCGCCAGCATCAGGAATTGCAGCAGGCCGCGCCAGGTGGCGTCGGCGCCGTAGCCGCTGGCCCCCACGCTGTACACACGCAAACCACCAGTGCGCACATTGGCCGCGCCGATCGGTGTGGCTTCGCCGTTGGCGTCGGCGCCGACAAAAGCTGTGCGATCGATTGCGCTGTCAGGGGCGCCGAAAGCGTCGCCGGCATTGGCGCCCGGCTTTACGGCGACGGCGCCCGATGCGGTAATCACGACGCCGTCGGTGTCGGTCAGAACAATAGTGGCGCCGGCGTGCGGCTGCGGCGCGAGTTCTGCGGGATCAAGTAGCGACACCAAAACCACATCGCCCACCCGGCGCGTCAGGGCCGGGGTGGGCGGGGTGTTCTCGGCGCGGGCCACGCCGGCCCAGGCCGCTTGATTGCCGGCGGTTTTCACCGCGGCGCTGTACAAGGCGGCCATGTTCTGGCGCGTGGACGCCAGCACAGCGCCGCCGGGGCCAATCGCCCCCACCGCCAGCACCGGGCGTGCACGCGCCGCCGCCGCCACCGCCGCGCCTGGATTAGCGCTGATCTGGCCGCTGCTGCGTGCGAAATCGGCTGCACCCGCCAAAGCCCCCCAGGCGTGGATCACGCCGGCATGAACCTGTTCGGCGCCGCGCTCCGCCTCCAGCGCTTCAAGCCGCAAGGCGGCCTGCTCCGCCTGCCGGCTTTGCGCGTCGATCTGAACATAGAGGCCGCCGGCAAACGCGATCAGCAGCAACATCACCAGAGCCAAAAGCGAGCTTTGCGCCGCGCCGCCGGCATTCTCTGTGCCGGCTGGTTTTTTGACGACCACGGTCGATGTCCGCGCGGCCCCTCGGGGTTGCGCGGGCGGAATGGCGGCGGTGGGCCGAATTTGCTTCACAGACAGGCCTCTCGACAGACGCGGTCGGCCAAGCAGCCCGACCGAGATGCAGACATTTTGGTTCGCGACCGAAGGATTGCGCGAATCATCCGCTCAAACGCTAACGAAAGCCTGCCGGGGAAGTCGAGGGCGCAGCCTTGCAAGGCCGCCCTGCCGCGTGGCGATCAGAGTTCGAGATCAGGCGTTTTGCGACGTTCCAGCCCGCGATAATCGGGATCTTTGTGTCGGCGACGGTCGGGCCCGAAGGAGCCGTTGGAGCGGATGGAAGGCCAAGGCCGTTTCACAAAAGCGGCGACTTTTCGTTATAATCTCAGAGCAGTGACTGGCTTGGTGCAGAATTCAAACGTGCCTGCGTCACGCGCGGCTGCCGCTTTCCTGCGCTCGGAATACGCAGCCAGCATGATGATCGGTGCGAACGGGTTGGGACTGTCCCATCCTGTCCGCACCAGACGAATGAAATCAACGCCGTCCTGCAGGTCCATCAATTGATCAACCACGATCAGGTCAATCACCTCAGTTTTGAACATGTCGAATGCGGCGGCCGCATCGCGCGCTTCGGAGACATGCTTGATCCAGAAGCCGGGCAAAATGGTTTTCATGATCTCAATCATGTGCGTGTTGTCATCGATCTAGACGACCCGCACCTTATACATGACGCACGCCGTATGAAGGGGGCGGCTAATCTTTGAAGGGCTATGCAACATCTGTTGCAAAATCTGATCAAGCTCTGCTTGAGCCGTTGTGCCGTCGCTGTGGTCGTGCTTGGCTGAGTTTGGCTTTGCGCGTTTTCCAATCAATCGGAGGTCGGTGGATCGGGGCGCGCGTCAGGCCAGGGTGCGCTCCACCATTTCGCGAGCATTGGCCGATAAGCCGTCCCGGGCTTGCAATCCCTCCAGCACGGTCCGCGCCGCTGCCTGGCGTGTTGCGTCGAAGCGCCGCCAGCTTTCAAAAGGGGTAAGCAGGCGGGCGGCAAGCGCGGGATTGAAGGCGTCGGCTTCGGCGGCCGCTTCCGCAAGGAAACGATAGCCGCTGCCGTTTGGCCGATGAAAGTCGACCAGATTGCGCGTGGCGAATGCCATCATCAGGGCGCGGGCGCGATTGGGATTGCGCAGCGTAAAATCAGGATGGGCGCGCAGGCCGGCCAGGCGCTCTCGCGCGTCGTTGCGTACTGCGCCAGCCTGCACCGAAAACCATTTGTCAATGACCAGCGGTTGGTCGCGCCAGCGAGCGTAAAAGTTCGAAAGCGCCGCATCGAAGATCGCCGTTGGTGCGAGGCTCAATGCGTCCAGCGCGGCCATCGCATCGGTCATGCAGGACGCCGCCTTGAAGGCAGCAGTTGCGGTGCGCCCTTCATCGCGCGGATGATGCGCGAGCAAAACAAGACAGGTCGCTTTCAGTGCGCGTCGGCCGGCTTGGGCCGCGTCTGGCGAAAAGGGATGTTCAGCGGGCTGGGCGCACACCGCCTGCAGGTGCGGCTCCAGATGCTGGGCAATTGCGGCGCCCAAAGCCAAGCGCGCGGCGTGCAGCGCATCAGGATTGGGCTCACGAGCGGCCTGCACAAGATCAGCCAGTTCTGGCGGTCGCAACGCTAGCGCTGCAAACGCTGGATCCGCAGCGGCGCGATCCAGTTCAGCGGCAAGGGCGCGCGCAATCGCTTGATAATCCCCCGAGCTGTCGACGCCTTCAGCGGCGCGCAGCATGGCATCGCGCATCAGGCGTTGGCCCGCCTCCCAGCGTGTAAACGCATCCGCATCATGCGCCATTTGCACAAAACGATCGGCCGCGCTTAATCCATCATCAAGCACAACCGGCGCCGAAAATCCGCGCAGCAGCGCAGGGATCGGGCGGCTGGCCACGTCATTGAACACGATGTCGGATCGCGCTGTATCAAGCACGATCAAATGGCTATCGGAAACGGCGCCATGATGGCGCGCGGCAAGCGGCGCGCCATTCTCGCTGATCAAGCCGATGCGCAAAGGGATCGGAACCGGCTTCTTTTCCGCTTGGCTGGGTGTGGCGGGCGTCGATTGCGAAACGCTCAGCACGAAGCGGCGACTTTCTGCGTCGTAGCGGCCGCGCGCTGAAACGTGCGGTGTGCCGGCCTGCGCATACCATGCAAAGAACGCAGACAAGTCCCGTCCGGTCGCGCGTTCAAAGCAGGACACGAAGTCTTCAATCGTGACGGCCTGTCCATCGTGGCGCGCGAAATAACCATCCATGCCGGCGCGAAAACCGTCATCGCCCAATATTGTCTTCAGCATCCGGATGATTTCGGCGCCTTTTTCATATACGGTCGCGGTGTAGAAATTATCGATCTTCACATAGGTTGACGGGCGAACCGGATGCGCCAACGGACCTGCATCTTCCGGGAATTGTCGCGCGCGCAAACGCTTCACATCCTTGATCCGTTGCACCGGGCGCGAGCGTGCATCGGCGCTGAATTCCTGATCGCGGAAAACCGTCAACCCCTCCTTCAGCGAGAGCTGAAACCAGTCGCGGCACGTGATGCGATTGCCCGTCCAGTTGTGGAAGTATTCGTGTGCGACGATGCTTTCGATCGCCTCGAAATCGAAATCGGTGGCGCTGTCGGCATCGGCCAGAACATAGGCCGCATTGAAGATATTGAGGCCCTTGTTCTCCATCGCGCCGAAATTGAAATCGCGCACCGCAACGACGTTGAAAACGTCCAGATCATACTCGCGACCAAACCTGGTCTCATCCCAGCGCATCGAACGCTTCAGCGCATCCAGAGCGTAGGCGGCGCGCGGCGCGTCGCCGGGATCGACATGCACTGCAAGTTGCACGGTGCGTCCATTCATGGTGGTGAAGGTGTCGCGCGCGACATCATAAGCGCCCGCTACCAGCGCAAACAAATAAGACGGCTTGGGGAAGGGGTCTTCCCAAACGGCATAATGGCGCCCGTCCGGCGAATCGCCCGTTTCAAGGCAGTTGCCATTCGATAACAGGATCGGAAAGCCTGCCTTCTCCGCTTCGATCCGCACGCGGTACACAGATAATGAATCCGGCCGGTCCAGGGCGTAGGTGATCTTGCGAAATCCCTCCGCTTCACACTGCGTGCAATATCGCCCGCCAGACAGGTACAAGCCTTCCAGCGCATGATTATCTTCAGGCGCAATCTCGCTGTGAACGTCGAGTGTAAACGCTGCCGGCGCATCGTGGATCGTCAGGCTGATGTCATCGTGCGTGAAGCGCGTTTCCGGCAGTGGCGCACCATCAATCATCACTTGCTTCAGAATTTGCTGCGCGCCGCGCAACACAAGATCGCCACCGGCGCCAACACGGCGAACCTGCGATCGCGCGCGCACCTGGGTTGCCTTTGGGTGTAGAGAAACATCCAGATCGATGCGATCGATCACAAAATCGAGAGGTCGATATTCAGACAGACGAATGGCGGCGTCGGCGTCGCGCATGGGAACAGCTCCGTCCTGCCGATGCGGCAGACGGTTCATCCAATGCGCTGCGGCGCTGTAGAAATCAATTGCCGCTCAGATGCGCCCGGCGAAGGCCGGCAGTGGATCATCCGGCGTCGGGTTGGCATCGTCCTCGCGATACACTTGGCGGAGAACCTCGTCGGCGCGTTTGGCCAATTCTTGTCCCCCAGGGCCGAGCCGGTTCGGCGCCTCGTCGGCCATTTCCAACAGATCGCGTGCTAGCCGCACCAGCGGCAGTGTTTGCGCGATGGCGCGTGCCTGGAATTCAATCCGCTCGGGGTCGCGGTCATATTCAGCCTTCGGCACCCGCCAGCCGCCCCAATCCAGCGAGTCCGTGACCACCACGGGATAGGTTTGGCCATGCGGAAAGCGGCTTCGATCGCCTTGAAGTTCGTAGCGCGCCTGCATTCGCATCACGCGCCAGTCTTCGCCGGCATAACCGGCACGGGCGCGGTCACGGGGCGGCGGCCCGACCAGCTCATGGTTTTGGAACTCGCGCCCCAGGCCGACATCGTAAAAAACTTTCAACGGTTCTTCGACGCCCTTCACCCATTGCGGCATCACTTGTTCCACCGTGGCCCAAACGCCGACGGGCTTCACAAACACCCGCTGTCCCTTTTGGAACAATGCTTTGGCCATGGTTTCGCGCTCCCAGTTCTGCCCGTCCCGTGTAACTTGGCGCCCCTTGCCATCCCGTGAATCGCGCCTGGGAGACGCCTATGGCCTTGCCCCAGGGTCAAGCATGGACAGGGTTGACGTCTGCGTCAGCTTTACGCACACGTGAGGGTCACACACGAATAATGAGAAGTCGCCAGGTGAATGGGAGGCAGCGCTATGAATTTCGACTTCAGCGATGATCAAAAACATCTGCGGTCGGAGGCGCGCCGCTATCTGAATGAGA
>JBIKVO010000194.1:0-5967 GCA_044356795.1 Caulobacterales bacterium | reverse complement strand
GTTTTGAACAGCGCGGCCTTGACTGACGATGCAGACCTTTGGGCTGGCGTTGCCGAAATGGGCTGGTTGGGCGCGGCAGTTCCAGAGGCTTATGGCGGGCTGGGTTTGGGTGCGCTGGAGCTGTGCGTGCTGGCGGAAGAAATGGGCCGCGCGGTGGCGCCCATCCCGTTTTCATCAACGGTTTACTTTTTTCAACAAGGCGTGATGCTGGCGGGCAGTGAAGCGCAAAAGCAGGTGATGTTGCCTGCCACAATCAGCGGTGCGGCAATCGGGTGCTTCGCGATTTCGGAAGGGCCGGGCGCGCCGACGTTTGCCTCGATCCGCGCAACATTTGACGGTCACACGCTGAGTGGCGTGAAAACACCAGTCGCGGATGGCGAATGCGCAACGCATGCTTTGGTTTTGGTGCGCGAGGGAGTTGGGCTTTCATTGGTGCTGGTTGATCTCGCGCAATCCGGTGTCGTGCGCACAACCTTGAAGACGCTGGATCCCACCCGCGGCCACGCGCAGCTTGCATTTGCAAATGTCAAGGCGGAGCGTGTCGGCGCCGCTGGCGAGGGGTGGGCGTTGGCTGAAGCAATTTTGGATCGCGCTGCCGTGCTGATCGCATTTGAACAATTGGGCGGGTCGCAGGCGTGTCTGGAAATGGCGACGGACTACGCGAAAAATCGGATCGCTTTTTCGCGGCCGATTGGTTCGTTCCAGGCGATCAAACACAAGCTTGCCGATATGTATGTAGCGATCGAAGTGGCGCGCTCGAATGCGTTATATGGCGCATGGGCATTGAGTTCAGAAGCGCCGGAATTGCCGCTTGCGGCTGCGGCCGCGCGCGTTGCGGCGACGGAAGCGTTTCACCTCGCGTCCAAGGAAAACATCCAAACGCATGGCGGCATGGGCTTCACCTGGGATGTCGACTGCCACTTGTTCTATCGCCGTGCGAAGCTGTTGTCGGTGCAGGCTGGTGGCCCGCCGGTATGGAAGGAAAAGCTGGTGGCGCGGCTTGAAGCGCGCAACGCGGCTTAGGTGAATTCTTCTATCGCGACGACGCTGCGCCGCAGTTTGAGGATCGCTGACATGACCCATCTGGGCGTATCGGACTGGATCGAAATCACACAAGATGATGTGCGCGCGTTTGGCGTTTTGACCCGCTCATCCGAGCGGATCCACGACGATCCCGAATGGGCGGGGGCGAACACGCCCTTCGGCGGAACAATCGCGCACGGATTTCAGCTGTTGTCGTTGCTCACCGCGTTTTTGGCGGATGTTCGCCCGTGGCGCAGCCAGGACGCCAAGGCCGGGCAAGGCGCGCGGATCAGCGTGAATTATGGCTTCGACAAAGTCCGTTTCATCGCGCCCGTGCGTGTTGGCGCGCGCGTGCGCGGGCGGTTCGATCTGTTGGAGACGCAGGCAATTGCCGATGGCCGCGTGCGCACGAAAATGATGTGCCTGATCGAGATCGAGGGTGAAGACAAACCCGCCGTCACGGCTGAATGGCTCGGCATGATGATCGAGGCGCCGTCTTGAGGCGCCATGCCGTTGCGGCGCCGTTGCGGCGGTGCGTGCGGCGCTCTATGGTTGACGCAGACGTAAAGCCCTAATGCCCTAAAGCCAGGAGCCGGCCATGGACTTCAACGACACCCCGGAAGAAGCCGCGTTTCGCGCCAAGGCGCAGGCGTTTTTGGCCGCCACGGTGAAGCCGAAATCGCGCGACGCAAAACCCCTGGCGACGGAACTGGACGGGCCCGCCTATCTGGCTGCCGCGAAAGCGTATCAAAAGGCCAAGGCCGAGGCGGGCTTTGCCGGAATCACCTGGGCGAAAGAGCAGGGGGGCCAGGGCCTTTCGCCGATCTTTTCGGTGATCTTCAACCAGGAAGAAAGCAAGTATGACGCCCCGGCGGCGCCGTTTGCGATTGGCCTCGGCATGTGCATTCCAACGATGATCGCCTTTTCCAGCGATGAGCAGAAAAAGCGGTACGTGACGCCGGCCCTGCGCGGCGAAGAGATCTGGTGTCAATTGTTTTCAGAACCAAGCGCTGGATCGGATGTGGCGGCGCTGAAAACAAAGGCGGTTCGCGACGGCGATGATTGGGTGATCAACGGCCAGAAGGTCTGGACCAGCGGCGCCCATTATTCCGATTTCGGTATCCTCCTTGTACGCACGAATCCCGATGTGCCCAAGCACAAGGGACTGACCATGGTGTTCCTCGACATGAAGTCGAAAGGGGTGGAGGTACGGCCGATCCATCAGATGTCGGGCGGGTCCAACTTCAACGAGGTGTATTTCACCGATGTGCGCGTGCCCGTTTCACAAACGCTGGGCGGCGAGGGCAATGGTTGGACGGTCGCTTTGGTGACGCTGATGAATGAGCGTCTCGCCGTCGGCGGTTCGCCAGGGCCGGACTACAAAGAGATTATGGAGTTCGCGCGCGAGCAGGCCGGTGCGGATGGCGCGCCGCTGTTGAAGAATGCCGCGTTCCGGCAAAAGCTCGCGGATTGGTATGTGCGCGCAGAGGGTTACAAGCTCGGCAAGTTCCGCACCATGACAGCCTTAAGTAAGGGCGAAACGCCCGGGCCTGAAAGTTCGATCGGCAAAATCATCACGGCCAACCAGCTGCAAGACATCACCAACTCCGCGATCGAGGCGCAGGACCATTTCGGCATCATCAGCGACAGCGATCTGGCGCCGATGGAGGGCGTGTTCCAGCAAAGCTATATGTGGGCGCCGGGCCTGCGCATTGCGGGCGGCAGCGATGAGATTTTGAAAAATATCATCGCGGAGCGCGTCCTGGGTCTGCCCGCGGATGTGCGTGTCGATAAGGACGTCGCCTACAAGGATTTGCCCACCGGGCGTTAAGTGGCCTGGGCGCTGGTCGTCAGTGATCACATTGGAGGCCCATTGACAGATCCCTCGTGACGCGCCCCGGGGCCCGTCCTATGTGTGCTGGGTGTCGACTGCGGACATCCAGCGCGTTGTCCTGGCCGCTTGTTTCGGCCTGGCGTCGGTTCTCTACACCACCAAGCTGTTGGCCTTTAAGGCGCGTCCGGGGGCAGATGCGCAGTGCTTTGGCGCGCCTGGATTGGCGCTATGGCATGCCGCGCGCGGCTGGCGGTTTTGATTACAGCAGGTCTCTACGCCATCCTGCGGCGCCCGATTTTTCTCGGCGTGCATCTTGGGCAGGTTGGTTTGTTTTTCGTTGGGCCGAACATTTTCACGCTGGTGTGCCTTGTCGTGGGGGTTGGCGTCATCCAGCCTCAAGCGCGTGTTGAAGAGGCGCGCATGGCGCGTGCATTCGGCCCGGCATTTGCGTGCGACAAGCGACATGTTGGCGGTTTTGCGCCGGGCAGATGGGCGGCCAAGCGAGGCGACATCGCAATCGCGGATTGAGGCAATGGGCTTAGCAGGTTGCGGACATAGTCTTTCGCTGTGGCGCGAACGGTGATTCCATGTCTCTGGCTTCTGGATGCTGGAGATAATGATGCGCGGCTCGGATGTTTGGACCGAAAGCGTGTTTTCTGATGTGAGGTGCGAAGCCCGCGGACCAACGGGGCATCCGTTGCGGGCGATCCGGGCCATCGTGGATCAAGCTCTTGAGGTTCTGTCGCCCGACTTTGAGCGCTTGTATTCAAAGATTGCTTGTATTCGAAGATTGGCCGCCCCTCGATACCGCCTGAGAATATACCGCCTGAAAAACGGCTCCGGGCGCTTTTGCTGCAGGCCTTCTCTTCGGTTCGCTCTGAACGTCAGCTCATGGAGCAATTGGATGATAACCTGATGTTCCGTTGGTTCGTTGGCATGTCCATGGACGCGCCAATCTGGGATGTAACGGTGTTCACAAAAAACCGGGACAGACTTCTTTAGGGCGCCATCGCGGCCCGGTTCATGGCGGCGGTTCTTGGCCAGCCACGCGTGAAGGACCTGATCTCCAATGAACACGTCTCTGTTGACGGCGCGCTCATTGAAGCGGCCAGCATGAAGAGCTTCAAGCCAAAGAATGGCGGCGAAAACAAGGATCCCGGCGCTGGCGACGACGCATCCGGCGGGACCTCTGCAGCGCCCAAGGGTCGCAATGCTGAGCGGGACTTCCATGGCGAGACGCGCAGCAACGACACCCATTCATCGACCACCGATCCCGATGCGCGCCTGTTCAAGAAGCAGCGCGGCAAGGCGTCCCCGCTGCGCCACATCGGGCATCTGCTGATGGAGAACCGGAATGGTCTGATCATCGACGCCATGCTGACGCAGGCGACCGGGACTGCAGAACGCGACGCAGCGCTTGCCATGCTTGAGCGGCGGTCACGACGCAGCAAACGTGTAACCCTGGGAGCGGACAAGGGCTATGACGTGGCGGACTTCGTGGCGAAAGTTCGCGCCTTGGGCGGCGTGCCTCACGTTGCGCAGAACACAACGAACCGGCGCTCTGCCATTGATGGCCGCACGACGCGTCATCCAGGTTATGCCATCAGCCAACGTGTCCGCAAACGGATCGAAGAATGCTTCGGTTGGATGAAGACGTGCGGCGGCATGCGCAAGACCCGCCACAAGCGCCACAAACGTGTCGCCTGGATGGTCACGCTGACGGCCGCTGCATGCAACCTGATCCGGTTGCCAAAGCTGCTGGCGGCTGCATGATCACGCCCGGACTCCGTGAAAAATCGGCCCACATGGGCAGATTTCCTCCGAAAATGCCGTAAAATCGCGATCAAATCGATACATTCGCAGGCATCAGGGAAAATTCCACCTGGCATTTTGACTATTTCCGCAGCCTGTTAGGCTGGGTTGCCGCATTGGACCCGGCGAGGCTGCAACATAGTCCACGCTCTCGCGCTTGCATGATACGGCCGCATGCTGGAAAGATGCGTCCTCCTCAATGTGCCTGCCGGTAGACCTGTCGCGACGACCCAAAAGGCTTGGCGCGGGCGTGGCTTTGGATTGGCGGCTGCTCTATGGCGCCACCACGCGAAATGTCACCGGACTTGGCAATCCCGGTGGCGTCAGGTATCTGATGACTATTGTTTGAGGTTGTCCATTCATGGCCATTGTCGATCCTGTTGAAGGCCTCGGATTTCGACTTCGCTGCGTTGAAGAAAACGACAGCTTGAAAATTTTAGCTTTGCGCAACGATCCGCAATTGTCCCGCTATTTGCCGCCGCTGAATGTGACCGACGAGCAGCAGCGCGCCTGGATTGCCAAACAGCGCGAAAGGCATATGGAGTATTACTTCGCGGTAGAGAACCGGGCCAATAATGCATTTGTTGGCCTTTCAAGCCTTTATTCTTACGCTGATGCTGACGGTCTCCGCGTGATTGAATGGGGACGATTTGTTGTGCATCCGACGTCCTTCGCAGCGCCGGAGACGTCACTCCTGACGCATCAGTTTGCCTTCGAAATCCTCGAGCTTGACGAAGTTTTCGGCTATTCAGTGATCATCAATACCGCCATTCAGAGTTTTCACCGCACCAGCGGCCTGGAAGATCGCGGCGAAGCCAAAGTGACTTATGAAATCGCCGGGGTGACTTACCCTACGCGCTGCTGGGCGCTGAACAAAGCAAACTGGCCGCGGTTTCGCGATCAGATGACACCCAGCGTAGAGCGCGCAGCCGTATTTGCCGCACGGGCTTAAGCCGGCCTTAGCGACCCCCTCCGTGCGCGCAATCAGCGCACAACAACAAGCTTGGAAAAGCTGCGCAACAGATCAAAGCCATCCCAGACGCGATCGAATTGCAGCGCTTCGCCAACGGGCACGATGCGATCGACCCCGCGCCCACACAAATCGCGCGCAAACGTCTGAAGCGTTTCAAGTGATACGCCAAAATGCGTCAGTGTCTGATCGCGTGCAATCGCAAACAGGCCAATCTCTTCGAGTTGCTTGATAGCAACATGCATCAAAACACCGCCGCCTTGCGTCACGCGCTGCGCGCCTGCCGCGTCGCGCAGATAAATGGACGTCAGTGTGGACGCCGCAACAT
>JBIKVO010000045.1:0-12736 GCA_044356795.1 Caulobacterales bacterium | reverse complement strand
ACCCTTCGTGGCGGCGGCGCTGATCGTGGCGGGGCGCAAAGACGCCTCCACCCATGGGTCGACTTGAGTCCGCGCGGCGACCAACCCTATAAGCGGCGCAGCAATCACCATCCGCGACTCAACGGGGGCTTTCGATGAACATCCACGAGTATCAGGGCAAGGCGATCTATCGGAAGTATGGCTTGCCCGTCTCGGAGGGCTTCCCCGCGTTCACCGCCGCCGAAGCCAGCGCGGCCGCCGACAAGCTGCCCGGCCCGCTGTGGGTGGTGAAAAGCCAGATCCATGCCGGCGGTCGCGGCAAGGGCAAATTCAAGGAAGCCAGCGCCGGCGAGAAGGGCGGCGTGCGGCTGGCCTTCTCCAAGGCTGATGTCGCCACCTTCGCACAGCAGATGCTGGGGGCCACCTTGGTCACCGAGCAAACCGGCCCAGCCGGCCGCGTCGTCAAGCGCCTCTATATCGAAGACGGCAGCGACATTGACCGCGAACTGTATTTGTCCGCGCTGGTCGATCGCATACATGGCGGCATTTCGTTTGTCGCCTCGCCGGACGGCGGCATGGATATCGAAAAGGTGGCGCACGACACGCCCGAGCGCGTGCACACCATCCCGGTCGATTTCAAAACCGGCGTCACCGACGCGCACGGCAAGCAAATCGCTGCGGCGCTGGGCCTGACGGGTGCGCTCGAAGCCGAGTGCGTCGACATCGTGAAAAAGCTCTACGCCATGTTCACCACCGAGGACATGAGCCTGCTGGAGATCAATCCGCTGATCGTCACGAAGGCGCAGCATCTGAAACTGTTGGACGCCAAGATCAGCTTCGATTCCAACGCCGGCTATCGCCACCCGGAATGGGCGGAGATGCGCGACCTGGGCGAGGAAGACGAGAAGGAAATCGAAGCCAGCAAATATGATCTGGCGTACATCGCGCTCGACGGCACGATCGGCTGCATGGTCAATGGCGCAGGCCTCGCGATGGCCACGATGGACATCATCAAACTGTTCGGCGAGGAGCCGGCGAATTTCCTCGATGTCGGCGGCGGCGCGTCAGAAGAGAAAGTCACGGCGGCGTTCAAGATCATCACAGCGGACCCGAAGGTGAAGGGCATCCTGATCAATATCTTCGGCGGCATCATGAAGTGCGACGTGATCGCCAATGGCGTGATCGCGGCTGTGAAAACAGTGGGTCTGAATGTGCCGCTGGTGGTGCGCCTGGAGGGCACGAATGTGGATCTCGGCAAGCAGATCATTCGCGAGAGCGGCTTGAACGTGATCCCGGCCGACGACCTCGAAGACGCCGCGCGCAAGATCGTGACGGCGGTGCGGGGGGCGTGATCCGGAACATTTGGAACGCGCGCATGCGCATCCTCCCGCCATGACCACCTTCATTCTCCCGCCGGGCCTCGAAGCCTGGGTGCAGGCAAAAGTGGCGGCCAACGCCGCGCCTTGTAGGAATTGCGGGCCAGCCTGGATGCTGCAGAGGCGGAGGGGCTTGCCAAAGGCGGTGCGCCCGGGACGGAAGGTCACGCCCGCATCCGCGCTCATATCCTGTCTGAATGAGACAAGCGGCAGTCACATTTCTGCCGGCGTTGGAAAGAGATGTATTGGCGATCGCAAGGGCGCGCGCGGAATATGCGAGGCCAGCCAGCGCGCTCGCTTGAACAGGCGAACTCGTCGCTAAAGTAGAACGACTCGCGGACCTCCCCGAGATCGGGCAAGCATTGCAATTGCTGCGGCCAAACCGACGGCTCTTGGCATTTGGCCATTATTTGATCGTGTACCGATTTTAAGACGCTGTCGGCGTTGAGATAATCCGGGTTCTCGATGGGCGGCGCGATCCCGCTGGGTTCGACTTCGGGGATGAGCCCTCCTGCTCCCGCGCCAGAGCGCCGGCGTCAACGGTGGCGGCCGTGCGGGTCAGGCTTCGCGCGTTTTGCAGCGTCTCAGCGACCGTTTGCGTGACACAGCGCTGGTAGCCGTCATGGCCGCGCGCGCGCCAATCGATCAAGCCATCGGGATTACATGCGCGGGCCGCGCTGCGCTCCACCCGGACCCGAAAAATCGCTGCGTCTTTGGGCTGAGACAGATCCAGGTCTTGCACCTGCACGGACTGGTCGCCGGCATTCGCGGAGGATTGAGCCGGCTCGGCCGCGGCGGAACCCGCCACAAGCGACAACGCCGCCAGCCCCCAGACCCACTGTTTCATCGTCGTTTCCTCCAGGACAGTGAAAGGTTCAGCCTGTCTTCAAATCGTCATCGTAACGTCATCCACGTGTCATTTATATGTCATGCGTCTGTCACACAAGCGAAACATCCGCGCGGCGACGCGACCTGGACCGACCATGGTTCATCGAGGAAGAGCCGGCGGCGCATACGGGCAGCACATACGGGCAGCACATACGGGCAGCACATACGGGCGGCGCATACGGGCGGCGCATACGGGCGCGAACGGTCGCCATGCGATGGCCGGAAGCGGGCAAGAGCGAGTCGCGCGCCACGAGCGCAGCGAAAACAGCCCCGTGAGAACGGGACGCCGTGACTTGCACTCAGGCGCGATAACTTAGGCGCGATAACTCAGGCGCGATCCGTAGCGGCGTCGCACAAGCCCGGATCAAACCGCTGATCTGATCGGCGCGACGGTGCGATCAACCCAATTCGATCAGCACTTCATCCGCCGCCACGCTGGCGCCGCTGGCGACATTGACCTTGGCCACCACGCCGTCGCGTTCGGCGCGAATGATGTTTTGCATTTTCATTGCTTCCACAACAGCGACGCCCTCGCCCGCCTTCACATCTTGGCCGGCCTTCACATCAATCGACACCACAAGGCCCGGCATCGGCGACACGATCATCTTCGAGGTGTCTGCGGCTTCTTTCTCCGGGATCAACGCATGCAGCGCGGCGCCGCGGGCGGTGGTGACGATGATCGACGCCGTCACGCCGCGCATCTTCACGGTGAAGCCTTCCGCTTTCGGCGCAATTTTCAGCGCAAAGGGCGCGTCCGCGAAAGTTCCGCGCATCACCGGTTGGCCCGGCGCCCAATCGGTTTTCAAGGCCGTGCGTTCGAGATGATCGCCCAGCGAAATCTGCGCGCCGCCGCTTTCCAACTCCACCCGCGCCGGCAACAACGCATCGCCCACAATCGCTGTCCATTCTGTGCGCGCGACATGGGCAAACCCATTGATTTGACCGCTGGTCTGGCTGGCGCGGCGCGCGCCGACGGCATGGGCATACAAGGCCGCCGCCGCCATCAGATCGCGTTGCGCGTCCGTCGCAGCGGCCCCTTTGAACCCATCGGGATACACCTGCTTGATATAGCCCGTCGTGATCGCGCCGGAGCGAAACACTGGCTCGTCCATCACCGCAGCGAGAAACGGGATATTGTCCTGGATGCCTTCGATGTGGAACTCATCCAGCGCGCGCGCCTGCGCATCGATCGCGTCCAAGCGCGACGGCGCATGCGTGATCAGTTTTGAGATCATCGGGTCATAGAATATGCTGATCTCATCGCCTTCACGCACGCCCGCATCATTGCGCACGGTGACGGCGCCAGCCTTTCCCTCCGCGGGCGGCAAATAACGGCGCAAACGCCCGATGCTTGGCAAAAAGTTGCGATACGGGTCTTCCGCATAAATGCGGCTTTCGATCGCCCAGCCATTGATCTTCAAATCCTTCTGCGTCAGCGGCAATTTCTCGCCGGCGGCGACACGGATCATCAGCTCGACAAGATCAAGTCCAGTGATCATTTCCGTCACCGGATGTTCAACCTGAAGGCGTGTATTCATTTCGAGAAAGTAGAAGCTTTTGTCGGCGCCAGACGCGACAAACTCCACCGTGCCTGCGCTGTCGTAACCGACCGCTTTCGCCAGCGCGACAGCTTGTTCGCCCATCGCTTTGCGCGTCTTTTCATCGAGCAGCGGCGACGGCGCCTCTTCAATCACTTTCTGATTGCGGCGCTGGATCGAGCATTCGCGTTCGTTCAAATGAATCACATTGCCATGCTTGTCGCCCATCACCTGGATTTCGATGTGGCGCGGGCGTTCGACAAACCTTTCAATGAACGTGCGATCATCGCCGAACGCGTTTTTCGCCTCCGCCTGCACAGCGGGGAAACCTTCCTGCACTTCTTTGCGATTGTAAGCGACGCGGATGCCTTTGCCGCCGCCGCCCGCGCTGGCCTTGATCATCACCGGATAGCCGATTTCTTCAGCGATCTCGACGGCGTGTTTGACGCCGGTAATCTCGCCCAAGAATCCAGGCACCGTCGAGACATTCGCCGCCGCAGCGGTGCGTTTTGACTCGATCTTGTCGCCCATCGCGGCGATCGCGCCCCGATTAGGGCCAATGAATACGATCTTCTCGTCCAGCAAACGCTGGGCGAACGATTCTTTTTCTGAGAGAAAACCAAAGCCGGGATGGACGGCCTCAGCGCCTGTCGCACGCACGGCTTCAACGATTTTGTCCGCCAGGAGATAGCTTTGCGCCGCCGGCGCCGGGCCGATGAACACCGCCTCGTCGGCCATGTCGACGGCGAGGCTGTCACGGTCGGCATCGGAGAAGACCACGACCGTCTTGATCCCCAGCCGGCGCGCCGTCTTGATGATGCGAACGGCGATCTCGCCTCGATTGGCGATCAAGATCTTTGAAAACATACCCTACTCCGGCCCCGTCACGCCGCCCTCGTCATCGGTGCGGCGGGCTGTGCATAGCCAGCCTTAGGCGGCAGTTCAATTGCCGTAAGGTGTCGGGCGTGTGGTTACGGTTTTGGGGTATCGCCCCCGTCGCCGCGCAGCTTCTTAAACTTTCGCAAGATTGGCGAGATAGGGTTCCTCACCCGCCAGCCAGGCCGCGGGCGGCCGCATAGGCGCGCACCTTTTTGGAAATCTTGATGCTGACCAGGGCCAGAACCGCCAGCGCAATGTAGGGCGAAAAAGCCGCGATCCAGGCAGCCATGCGGTAGAAGTCCATCATCAGCGTTTCCTGCAAGCTCAGATCGGCGGCCTGCGGCAGAAACAGATCGGGGGGCAGGATACGCTGGGCGTGTGCGGTGATGATCGCGATCAAGCCGCAATGGGCCGTCAGCGCCCAATAAGTCAGCGACACGCGGCGGTGGCTGAGGCCGGCCCGAAGGCCGATCTGGTACAGATGTTCGCTGTGGCCGTCGAACAGGTTGGGCCGGCGTTTGCCGACACGGTAATTCAATGTCAGCAGAACATCGGCCAGCAACGGAAAGAACGCGATCGCGCACACCACCGGCGACACGCCGGCGTCCTGCGCCAGGATCAGCCCAACCACTGCCGCCAACATGCCGGCGAACAGGCTGCCAGCGTCGCCGGCGAACACTGCGCCCTTGGGGAAATTCCAGACCAAGAACCCAACCAGTGCGCCAACCCCGCAAAAGGCCAAGGCCGCCGCATGGGGCGCCGCGCTCAATAGTGCGATGACGCCCATGCTGGCCAGCCCGATGGCAGTCGACCCCATCGACAAACCATTGGCGCCGTCCATGAAGTTCACCGCATTGACGATCGTGAACAGCCACAACGCCGAACCCAAAACGCCGAGCACCAGGCCCAGCTGCAGCGCCATCCCCGCGCCCAGCGGAAACGCTTCAGCCCGCGCGCCCCACAGGCTGAACGCCACGCCCAGCAGCGCCACCGCCGCGAATTTCGGTTTCGCCGGCAGCGGAAACACGTCGTCGGCCAGACCAATGAGCAGCGCGATGAGGCAGGCAACCACGGCGCAGCCGATCGACCACATGTCCCCGCCGGAGAGGCCGAGACTCCACAACGCTTGCGGCCACAGCAACAGCGCAGACGCCGCCGCCGCAAAGCCCAGCGCGATGGCAAGGCCGCCGCTGGTCGGCGTCGGCGCCTTTTGGACTTTCCGCGCCCGATCCGGCGCGTCCATCACGCCGGCCGCCATGACGAGCGGCGCAAACGCCGCCGCCGCCAGACCGGCCAACAGGGCCCCAATCAGGAATTCAAACACCATGCCTGCACACACCATACAAAGCGCCCCGCAGGCAACCGCGCGCGCCTCTGCGGCTTTATGGCGGCGCCGTCGCCACCGCGACATCGGCCGCCCCGATCGGCGAGACCGCCACCCACCACAGCGGATGGCGCGCCGCAACCATGGCGGCCTGTGCGGCGGCCGCGTTTGGATCGGTATGCACCGCAATCACCGTGGCCCCGCTGCCCGAAAGACGCACCAAGCCGCCCATCGGCTGCGCATGGAGCGCGGCCATCACCGTTTCGATCTCCGGGCACACGCGGATCGCTGCTTCAGTCAGATCGTTGCGCTGGGCGGACGCGCACAGCCACACAAACTGCGACAAGGCGTCCGGCGCAGGCGGGCCTTCGCCATCGGCCCCGCCAAACCGCCCGATCGCATCATACGCCCGGTACACCGCCGGCGTCGCCGCCGGAACCAACGGATTGACCATCACCGCAAAGAATGGCGCCAGATCCACCCGCGTCGTGACATCGCCACGCCCACTCATGATCGCCGGCAACGCCGCGACGCAGGCCGGCGCATCAGACCCAATGCGCGCCGCAATGCGCGACAGATCGGCCATAGACGCGTTTAATCCCCACACCGCATTCAGCACGCGCAGGGCAGCGGCGGCGTCGGTGGAACCACCGCCAATGCCAGAAGCAATGGGCAAGCGCTTGTCGAGGGTGATCGCAGCAGCGGCGCACACGCCGCCTTCCTCCGCCAAAAGCCGCGCGGCGCGCAGAACCAGATTGTCCGGGTCGCCGCCTAAAGGGGACCCAAACGGACCATCAATCGCCAACGATAAATCATCATCGGCGACAGCGCTGACGCGGTCGCCGATCTCGGCGGCGAATGCAATGAGACTCCAAATCGGATGGTAGCCGTCCGGCTGCGGCGCACCGACATGCAGCGTCAGATTGAGCTTCGCCGGAGCGAAACTGGTCACCCGCATCTGCGCCTCAGATGTCTTGCCGTTCGCGCGGCCTGATCTCACCCAGGGCCGGCAAAGGTCGCTTCACGGGCGCCGGGCTTGTCAGCCCCTCGCGCAACTTTACCTCAATCGCGCTGCGGCGTTGCAACTCCGGCTTGGCGTCCAGCGCCTGGCGCCATGTTGTGCGGGCATCGTCCTTGCGGTCGAGGCGCCAATAGACATCGCCCAGATGATCAAGAATTTCCGCGTTGGGATCGTCGCCTGTCAATTCGTTGGCGCGTTCAATCAAGCGGCGCGCTTCTTCAAAATCGCCGTAGAGATAATACGCCCAGCCCAAGCTATCGACGACAGCATAATCGCTTGGCTCCAAACTCGCCCCGCGATGAAGCAGGATAATGCCTTCTTCAAGGCCCTCCTCGCGATGGATCAGCGTGTAGCCCAGCTGATTGAGGCGCGTCACAGAATCAGGATTTTCGCGCAGCAACTCGCGGCCCAAAGAGACAGCCTCACCCCAGGTGCCCGGATTATCCATCAAGATCGCGATTGCAGCGATCCGCACGCCTTCATTGCGACGATCCGCGTCCAAAGCGGCGCGTGCATCGGCGACCGCGGCATCGATGCGACCGAAATGGCGATGCGTAAACCCGCGCGAGATCAGTGCGGTGGCGCGGTCCTTTGGTGCGGGCGCGATGCGCAAGGCGGCGTCAAACGCGGCGATGGCGGGGGCGTCTTGTTCGGCTTCGTCCAGCACCTGCGCCGCGCCGACGACGATGTCAAACCGATCTGCAGCAGCGCGCATGGCAGTCTGCGCAAAACTGGTCGCAGCCGATTTATCTTGACCGCGCAGCGCCACATAAGCGCGCAGCAACGAGGCTTCCGGCGCAAACACCGAACGGGGGTTGACCTGCGCCGCCACCCATCCAGCGCCGGAATAAGCGTTGGCGGTGTACAATTGGCGCGCATTTTCCAGCTTCCAATCATCCGCGGACGGATCATAGGCGACACCGGCCAGCGCCAGCATCAAGCCCGCAGGAGAGGCCAATTCCCCATCCGCACCGGGATTATTGATCGCTTTTTGCAGCCCTTCGACACGATGGAATTCTTCCGATAGAAACAGCATCCAACGGCCGATGGCGCGCGTCATGTCCAACGAAGGCTCGATCGTGCCTTCGCCCGCAGTCAACCGCATAAGATTGGCCGCCACATCCGGCGAGCGTGGCGCGAACGCATTGACCAAACCATAGAGCCGGCGCGCCTCGGCCGCATCGCCATCGCGATGCGCAGCAAGGGCCGCGCGATACAGAATTTGCGAGGTCTGCGCCGCCTGCAGGCGGCGGATGAACTCCTCCTGTGTGCGCGCCTCGTTTTGCGAAGGCGGGGTAAGATCAAGGCGGCGCTCCAAGCGCGTGTAGGTGGCGCGCGCCGCCTTCAAATCACCCAGCGCCTCATGCAGCAGCGCGGCCTGCACACCCTGCAATTGCGGCGACAGTGAGTTTTCCGCCTCCGCCCGAGTGATGGCGGCGGCAATATCGCCCTCGCCGGCCAACACCCAGGGCTCCACCAGATCAGCAATGAGCTGGGGGGCTGGGCCTTCATCAGCCAAGAGTTTGCGCGCAGCAGCCGGCCGCTTGGCAACCAAATCATCAAACGCCACGCCCAGCGGCAGCATCAGCCCCAACAGCGGATCGCCAGCATCGGCATTGGGGTTGCCGCGGACAGTCGCGAAAACACGGGCGATATCGCCGTTGCGAAGCCATGCCTCGAAATTGGCAGCGCCCGCATCGCCGCGAACAGCCAAAGCCTGGATCGGGGCCGAATTGCCGCCAGCCGCTGCCGCCACCGCCGCGCCCTCGGTGGGCGTTGTCACGCAAGCAGCGAGGCCTAGCACCGCCACGCTCGCCACGATCCCTGCCCGTGCGGTCATGCCCAGCCAGGCGGCGCGACGGGCCCCGGTGCGCGAAATCGTCCTGTTGGGAGCGGTCATGCGGGGCGTCCTCCATTCATCACCCAGCCTCGCGCAGCAACGCAGGCGGCGCAGACAGTCTACATGCTGGGATAATTTGGACCACCGCCGCCTTCAGGCGTTACCCAATTAATGTTCTGGGACGGGTCCTTGATGTCGCAGGTTTTGCAGTGGACGCAATTTTGGGCATTGATCTGGAAGCGCGGATTCTTCCCCTGGTCGTCCATCAGGACTTCATACACGCCCGCCGGGCAATAGCGCTGCGCCGGCTCGGCATATTTCGGCAAATTAACCGCAATCGGGATCGAAGGGTCTTTGAGCGTCAAATGCACGGGCTGGTCTTCGACGTGATTGGTGTTCGACAGATACACCGATGAGAGTTTGTCGAAGGTCAACACGCCATCGGGCTTGGGATAATCGATCGGGCGATGCTTATCGGCGGGTTCGGTGCAGGCGGCATCGGCCTTGCCGTGCTTGAGGGTGCCGAAAAAGGAAAATCCACCAAGCAAGGACGTGGTCCACATGTCCAGCGCCGCCATCGGAATGCCGATAAAGGCGCCATGGCGAGACCAGAGTGGCTTCACATTGCGCACGAGGTGCAGATCTTTATGTACCGGGCTCTTGCGGTAGGCGGCCTCATACTCCGCCAATTCATCGCGCTGGCGGCCCTGGCCGAGGGCTGCAAACGCCGCCTCCGCCGCCAGCATTCCGGTTTTCATGGCGTTGTGGGTGCCCTTGATCCGCGGCACGTTCACAAAGCCCGCTGAGCAGCCAATCAGCGCGCCGCCCGGAAAGGACAGCTTCGGCACGGATTGTACGCCGCCTTCGGTGATCGCGCGTGCGCCATAGGCCAAGCGCTTGCCGCCATGGAGATGCCGGGCGACATCCGGGTGCAGTTTGTGGCGTTGGAATTCGTCGAAAGGCGACAGATAAGGATTTTTGTAGTTCAGGTGCACCACAAAGCCCACTGACACCAGCCGATCGCCCCAGTGATACAGGAAGGATCCGCCTTGGCCGTCCTGATCCCGCAGCGGCCAGCCAAAGGTGTGCTGCACTAGGCCCGGCTTGTGATTTTCTGTCGGAACCTCCCACAGCTCTTTGATGCCGATCCCGAACTTCTGCGGGTCTTTGCCCTTGTCCAAGGCGAACCTCGCGATCACCTGCTTGGCAAGCGAACCGCGCACACCCTCGGCGATCATCACATATTTGCCGTGCAGCTCCATCCCCGGCTGGAAGTCCGGCCCCGGCTTCCCATCCCGGTGGACGCCAAACACCCCCGCGACCACACCTTTGACCGCGCCAGCCTCGTCAAACACCAGGTCCGACGCCGCCATGCCGGGATAGATCTCGACGCCAAGGGCCTCCGCCTCGCCGGCAAGCCACTTACACAGCTGCCCGAGCGAGCCGATATAATTGCCGTGATTGTTCATCAAGCCGGGCATTGCCCAATTTGGCAACCGCACCGAACCCGCCGGGCCCAACATCAAAAAGCGATCATCCGTGACCGGCGTTTTCAACGGCGCGTCTTTGGCCTGCCAATCCGGGATCAGCTCGGTAAGGGACACGGGATCGATCACCGCGCCAGACAGGATATGGGCGCCCACCTCGGAGCCCTTCTCCAGGACCGCAACCGAGATCTCCCGGCCCTCGGCGGCAGCCATTTGCTTGAGGCGGATCGCCGCCGACAGGCCAGCCGGCCCACCGCCGACGATGACCAAGTCATACTCCATCGACTCCCGTTCGATGCCATCAAACGCCATAAACGACCCCTTCACCGCGCCAATCCATCGGGCGGCCTTGAATTCTTGTCAGTTGCGCTTGCTTATCCAAACTAGTCTGGCTCAGGGCAAGGGCCAGTGCTGACTGCTTGGCGCTTTTCGCCGCAGCTTCGGTTTTCGCCGCAGCTTCGGTTAAGGTAGAGTATGCGCGGCCGGCCGACGGCCCGTTTGGACCCACGCACCGCCGATGCCTTTATGACGACAGACCCGGCCCGCGATCTTCACGCCTTATTGAGCTGGTGGCGCGACGCCGGCGTCGTTTCCGCGGAAGCGGAGGCGATCCTGGTTGCCCCATCGCCCAATACTGCGCCCAATGCTGTATCTGGCGGCAGCGCCCGGCCACGGGGCCGCGGCGGACAAGCGCCGGCCCAAGCTTCGCCCGGTGCGCCAGCGCCCATTCGGCCTGTCGCCAAGGCGCCGGCAAAAGCTGCCGAACCGCGAGCGCGCACAATTGCCGAAGCGGCCTCAACGCTGGAGGCTCTGCAGGAGGCTATCCACAGCTATGACGACTGCTCCCTCAAGCAAACTGCGCAATCCACTGTAGTTTTTGACGGTGTCAAAACCGCAAAAGTGCTGGTCATCGGCGAAGCGCCCAGCCGCGAGGAAGACGCCGCCGGCAAGCCCTTCGCCGGCCCGGCGGGCCAATTAATGGACCGAATGTTCGCCGAAATCGGCCTGTCCCGGCGCAGTAATCTGCTGATGACCAACACTTTGTATTGGCGCCCGCCCGGCAATCGCAATCCCGACGCCGCCGAACTGGCGCACTGCCTGCCGTTCGTGGAGCGGACAATCGCCTTGCTGCAACCACGGGCGGTGCTCCTTGTCGGCGGCATGGCCGCGAACGCACTCTTGCCGGTCCGGGACGGCATTCTCAAACTTCGTGGGCGCACTTTCACTATGGAAAACATTGGATTAACCAAACCCGTCAACGCCATGGTGATGCTCCACCCGGCATATCTCTTGCGACGTCCGCTGGACAAGCGCTTGGCCTGGGCCGATCTCCTTGCGGCGGAGGCTTGGCTTGACGGACTGGGTGTCCAACGCGAACGACAGCCCTGAGGTAGGGTGTCGTCAGCGTGCCGTGGGCCGCCAGTTTTGACGACGACTAAGGACGAAAACCAGATGGCAGCCTTGACTTCAAAACTGGGCGGGGTGCTGGCGCGCTTGCAGGCCGAAACCTGCCCCGGACTTGATCCGGGGCGGATGCCGGTCGGCCTCCCAGAAAGCGCGCAAGTTTTTGAACCTAAGACAACCGATACAAAGCCAATCCTGTACGGTCGGCTTGGTTTTGCGTTAGCAGCAGCGGTCATTGCCTGCACCGCAATCCCTGGCGCTGGTTCGGCGCAGGCGCAACCCGCCGTGTTGGTGCTGTCTGATCGCGACGAGCGCGCCTACCGTGACGCCTTCGACGCCATCGGCGATCGCAATTTCACCGCCGCTGAGCGGGCGTTGGAGCGCGTCAATGACGAGGTCCTCGCCGGCCATGTCCTGGCGCGATTGTACCTCGCCCGCGGGGCGCGCCCGTCCAAGGCCGAAGTGAGCACTTGGCTTGCCACATTCCGCAACCATCCGTTCGGCGATTCCATGCGTGAGAAAGCGCGCGCAATGCGCGTGCGCTCAATCCCGCCCGCAACACCGAATGGCGCCCGGCCCTATCCCGGCGCTGCGCCCAATCCGCCAGGCTCCGGCGCGGCGATCCAGGATGTGATTTTGCGCATGGGCGATGGCGATATTGCCGGCGCGCGGATGCTGGCCGAGCGGCAGCTGGAGGGCTCGCGGTCTGGGCAGGCGCACTGGTGGCGCGGGCTTGCCGCATTCCAGCAGCGCGACTACACCGCCGCGCGCGACTCGTTTGACGTCGCCGCGGCCTGGCGCTTTCACGACGCCTGGGAAAAGGCCGCAAGCCATTACTGGTCCGCCCGCGCGCGCCTCGCCTTGGGCGACGCCGCCGGCGCCACACGCGCCTTCGAAATGGCGCTGCGCTGGCCATGGACATTCTACGGTCAACTCGCGGAAGAACAACTGGGCCGGGCAAGCCCGCTTAATTTCTCCGAGCCCACCTTGACGCCAGACA
>JBIKVO010000357.1:0-3614 GCA_044356795.1 Caulobacterales bacterium | reverse complement strand
AGATGTTCATGGAATCAGTGGCCAGATAATCGTGGAAAACGCACTTTGCGCCCGATGTTCTAGGCGATGATCCTGAGTTTGGGCCGACGCGGCCGGTGGAGAGGCCGACCGAGGGCGGTCCAGTGGCACACCCCCCACCTGAGGCTGCATTTTGGGGTACGGGAACGAATTTCCTTGCCCCTGAGGGACGATTGTGCTATTTTTGTAGCACATGGAGGTCGCAATGGAGCGTGTCACCCTGAGACGGGCGGGAGGATCATTGGTTCTCACGATCCCGCGCGCGCACGCCAAGACGCTTGGACTGAGCGAGGGCGAGCGCATGGATGTGAGCATCGCCGACGGCAAGCTCGTCGCCGCGCCGCACGTCGCCGCGCGGCCCCGCTATCAACTGGATGAGCTTCTGGCGCAATGCGACGCGCAAGCGCCGTTGACCCGCGAGGATGCCGAGTGGCTGGCGGCGAAACCGGTTGGCAACGAGTTCAACTAGTGGAGCGCGGCGCGATTTATTTCGTCGACCTCGATCCGACCGCGGGTCGTGAACAACGCGGACATCGACCGGTCATTGTTGTGTCGCCGGCCGCCTTCAATGCGCTTGGTGTTCAGCTTGTGGCGCCCATCACGAATGGCGGCAATTTTTCCCGCCATCGCGGGTTTGCCGTCGAATTGACCAACACCAAGACCACCGGCGTCATTCTCTGCAACCAACTCCGCACCGTCGATATCGCCGCCCGCAATGGGCGCTTGGTAGAAAAGGCGCCCGACGACATCATCGACGACATGCTGGCGCGCATCGCCACGCTCGTCACTTGACGTAGCGCATATCGCGCGCCCGCGAGAGCTATCGCCGATAGTTGGTGACGCCGGGTTCGGCTCAGGCGGCGGCGTGGGCTTGAGGAATGGCTTCGGCCTCAGGTCCGTCTTTGAATCTCACTCCGGCGATGATCTTGGGCAATTGGTTCGGCCCATCGAGGCGGCGCCAGGATTTCTGCGCCTCATCGATGAGCTTGAACTCCATGACAAGCGCGGTCGCATTCGACAAGCAGCCTTTTGTTCGCACCGTTCGATGACGCACCGTCGCGAACGTGCTTTCGATTGGGTTCGTCGTGCGCAAATGCTTCCAATGTTCCGCGGGAAAATCATGGAAGGCGAGCAGCGCGACCTTGTCTTTCTTCAAGCATTCCGCCGCCTTGTCGAATTTAACGCCATAGGTTTCCACGAAGAGATCGAAGGCGCTCGTTGGGCTGGGGCACGGTTTCTTGAGACAGTCCGGAGCGCTATTTCTCTCGGAAAGGCGAGTAAAGCATGGACAAGAAGATCAACAAAACGTCTGGCGCGACAGAGGCCACGGCCCCTGCGAAATCGCACGCTTTGGCGGGGATCATCACGAACGATCCCAAGTCCCGCCCGCCCCAGCCGCCAAGAGCACAGCGGGGTGCTCGCGCCCCTCAAGGCCAAGCCCCGCGGGCGGCGCTCACGCGCCGGCCTTGACCGCCGCTGCGCGCCCCGCTCCAACCGAAAAGCAGGCCGGGACGAAGAAACGGCCACGCCCCCAACCGAACAAAGAAACAGACCACGCCGCAGCGTGAACCGGACATTTGCCTTGCTACCAAAACCGGACATCTGTGCGTGTCGTTGACACGCCATCATGATTGCGTTGCAATCAACGCAATCATGATGTAAGAAGACGGGTCGGAGATGCGAGATGGCGAGCCTGACGATCCGGAACCTGGAAGAGGACACCAAGGAGCGCTTGCGCGTCCGTGCAGCGCAAAACGGGCGCTCCATGGAGGAGGAAGCGCGTGCGATCCTTCGCGCGACGGTGGCTGGCGCCACGGCCGCCGATCTTTGGACGCGATCGCGCGCCTTGTTTGCCGGCGCAAAGGGGGTCGACCTAACACTCCCGTCGCGCGCCGCTGACCGAACGCCGCCTGCTTTCGACGCGGACGGATGATATTGATCGAGATAAACGTGGTGTCTGAGCTGATGCGTCCGACCCCCGACCCCAAGGTGCGTTCCTGGCTTGGCGGCTTGGGCGCTACTCCCCTCGCGACGAGCGCAGTCACCATCGCTGAGGTGGTGTTCGGCCTTGCCCGACTGCCCGAGGGCAAGCGCCGTTTTGAGCTCATGGAACGGTTTGATGCGCTGATCTTCGGGCCGCCGACTTTGCCCGTACTCGGCCTTGACGAGCAGGCCGGCCGCCTCGCCGGGGAGTTTCGTGCGCTGCGCGAGGGCCTGGGACTCGGGAGTTCGCCATCGGACATGATGATCGCCGGAATCGCGGCGGCGCACGGAGCGAGTCTTGCGACGCGGAATGTCGACGACTTCTCAGGACTGCCGATCAGCGTCGTCAATCCTTGGACTTGAGTCGGTAGGGGCGCCGTCTTCGAGTCCGAAGGCGGACTCGAACCACCGATGTCGGCCCCAATCGAACCGCTATTCGAGTGTTGAGAGCTCTGCGATATCATGATATCATTGAGTTATT
Organism: Caulobacterales bacterium; assembly: GCA_044356795.1. Lineage (GTDB taxonomy): Bacteria > Pseudomonadota > Alphaproteobacteria > Caulobacterales > Aquidulcibacteraceae > JBIKVO01. Next base: position 1,132 of record JBIKVO010000357.1, on the reverse strand, counting down.
GGAGTTTGTTTTGGCCGATATCCTGATCCGGAAAGTCGATGAAGCGACCAAGGAGTTGCTCCGGCTCCGAGCCGAGCGGCGGGGCAAGAGCCTTGAAGCTGATCTCCGCGATACGCTTGAGAAGCTGGCCCGCGAGGAGGCTGAGTCTCCCGACGACGCCGAGCCGTTCGGTGACTGGCTGGTGGCGATCTCCAGGCCAGGGTTCGATCTGGATGTCGCCCTCGATCTGCTCCGGTCCGCGCCCGTCCGATCGGCGCCGCTGGAATGATCCTGCTCGACACGAACGTGATCTCCGAGGCGCTGAGGCCGGCGCCCTTGCCAAGCGTCGTGAGCTGGCTGAACGCAAACCACGCCAATGCGGCGATTTCGAGCATCGCGATTTTCGAACTCGAAGCCGGCGCCGGGATGCTTGAGGCCGGCCGGCGCAAGGATGCCCTGGAAAACGCCATCGCGCGCACGGTCCGGCGCTTTGGCGGTCGGGTCTATGCGTTTGACGCCGCCGCCGCCCAAGCCGCGGCGCGATTGCTTGTTCGGGCAAGAGCCCAGGGACTTGGGCTGCATCAGATCCCCAACAAGCTGGCTAACCTCCATATCGCCGGTGTGGCGCTCGCGTACGGCCTTGAGTTGGCGACGCGCAACGTTGGTGATTTCACCGGACTTGGCATTGGTCTTATCGATCCGTGGGACGGCGGCTAAGGGTGCGCATTCCGACCACTTCGGCCACTTATTCCACCATGGACTTCGGCCAGTGTGAGCAGCCTTTCGACTGGCGATGAGTGGTTCGGTCTTAAGCAATGGTCAAGTGGCGGCGTGTAGGCGCTGACGCAGCGGCCGGCGCGCGCGCTGACCGCAAGAGCCTGGGCGCGCGCGCGCCGGTCGCGGTGGGATAAGCTGGGGCCGTTGGTTCAGGGCGCGGCGTCGTGTCCGGCGGGGTCGCGGATGCTTCCGCCGCCGAGTTTGAGCCGGTGCGCGGAATGAATGATGCGATCAAGAATGGCGTCAGCATAGGTCGGATCGCCGATCATTTCGCGCCAGGCTTCGGTCGGGCGCTGGCTTGTGATGATCAGCGCATGGCGGCCGTGGCGTTCCTCGATCAGCTCCATCATTTCGCGCCGTTGCGCTGCTTCGAGCG
>JBIKVO010000059.1:0-11570 GCA_044356795.1 Caulobacterales bacterium | reverse complement strand
CCCATATAATGCGCTTGGCGGCTTCACGCGCCCGCACCGCCTCTATAATGCGCTTGGCGTCGGTCCATTTTGTGCGGCCAGCCTCGGCGGCTTCCGCGGTGCGGATAAATCGGTTGTCCCTGAACATGAGCACCTCAGCATCGAATTTGGCCTTGCCGAGCATCGGTTCGAACTCAGCGCGTATCGATTCCAGGTCGCGCCCCTCTGCCAGAGCCACGTAAACGCTTGATCTCGCCGCCAATTCTGCGAGAGTAATCACCGTTCCAGCCCCTGCCTCACGCTTTTGCTGCGTTTGCGCTTCCGCCACCTCACGGGCACGCTCGGCGGCAGCCTCTCGTGTTTTTGCTTCAGGCGCCAGTTGTTGCGCCTGAGCTGCGCTCTGCATTGCTTCTTTGGCTGCGAACTCCAGAGCAGGGAATAATCCGCTGCGAATGATGGCTGCGATGGCGTCCGGATCATGTTTGTCCGTTGCCTCCCAGCGCTCCAACGCCTTGGCGCGCGCTTCCGCCTCTATCACCCACTGAAACGCCGTGGGATCGGTTTCGAACGTCCTTTCGAAGCGGCGATAATGGTCCTTCTCAAGGCTCGCCCCTATCGCCGCCCAAGCCTGCGCGGACGGGCTTTGCGAGGTTGTTTGCGTCCCAGACTTCAGCGCGCCTGCCAACGCTGGGCCAAGAGAGATGCCAAGGGCTGCCCGTTCCGCTGTGGCCGCCTTGTCCAATAGGTCCGCCTTGGCGAGTGCGTCCGCGGTCTCAGGCTGACCGGCTCGCTTTTCTGCCCATAATCGCATTTTCGTGGCGAGGGCGGCCAACGTCATTGCCCAGCCTTCGTGCGGCTGATCTTCGATGAAATCGACCAGCGGCTTGCGGTCGACCAGATAAAGCAACGCCGGCACGTCTTGGATTGTCAGCGGCGCGCGCTCCACCGCCACGAGTTTGTTCTCATCCTTCGCCATGGCGCATTCGGTCTGCACCCAGGGGCGCGTCAGCGCCCAAGGGCTCCAGCAGCCCAGCACCGCTTTCGCCGCGCGCACGCCCTGGTCGAGCGCCTCCGGAAAAGTTGGGTTGCCATCGAGGCGCCCATCTACGTCCACAAACAGAATAAGCCCCAACGCCTCCAGCCGCCGCTTTAACGGCAACATCAGATCTCGTTCCCGCTGCGGATAAGAAATGAAGACATCGACCACCGAGGCCCTGCGTGCTGCATAAAGATGGCTAGCAAAGGCTTGCAAACCTGTCATGCAGAGCCAGCGGGTTCGATCGCTTTGATATGCGGACCCGACCGGGCAGTGTGGTTGACCGTAAATGTCAGCTTCGCGAAAACAGAATAACATCGCGCGGCCGGCGCCCGAAAACGGCAGTAATGGCGATAAAGTCACCGGTTCAGTCTTCGATAGTCCCTCCACTTGAGCGTCGTGTCTCGGTCAAGCCGGCAAGAGGGTCCTAATCGCGACGCGGCGCGCAAGCAGGCAGGTCATTGGCGGCGCGGAAAAGCGCACTCGACGTCGCTGACGGTTGAAGCGTCGCCGAAACCGGGATTTTGCGTTGGCTTATGAAGCTCCAGACGGCCCCAAAACAGAGGAGCGATTCCTGTTCCCCGGTGATGACCAGGTGATGACCAGGACTTTTTTCCCGCTCGCGTTGGCGGAAAAACCCCTTTAAAATCTGGTGGGTGTACAAGGATTCGAACCTTGGACCCGCTGATTAAGAGTCAGCTGCTCTACCAACTGAGCTATACACCCGTCACTTCGCAGGCGAAGCGCCTCAGCGCTGACGCGCGGAAGGCGACGCGTGTGGGCTATCGGGGGCCCAAAGTCAAGCATGCAGGGGCCCAAATCGGCGGCGCGTTAACCGTTCCCACAAGCGAAGCAGGCACATCCAGGAACGCAAGCCGTTGGCCTGTTGGCGGCGAGTTGGAAGAGGGCGTGCATGGCGATGCGGGACATCGGGTTGGCGATCGTGGCGTGTGCGGCGCTGTGCGGGTGCGGCGCTGCGGCTGTGCTGGATGGCGTCAGCCGCGATCTTGAGGCGCAGGCGGCGGCGCTGACGGTGGGCGCCCATCCCGGCGAGGTGACGCCGCTGATGGATCGCCCGCTGAGCGAGATTGGCCGCTACGCGCGATTTGGCAGCGCTTGGCATCGCTATGAGTTTGCGCGCCGGCTGGAGTACGGTGTGGGCGCGCCGCGTGATCCGGTGTGTGCGGTTTATTGGTACGAGCGCGCCGCCCAAACGCCACGCCCGTATGGGCGGACATACGCTACCGAGCCGCTGGGGCCGGGCGCCACGGGCATCTGGCAGGCCGGTATCGCCGTGCGGCGCCTCGCCGAAAAGGATGATGCCGCGCGCGACGCGGTGGACGCCGCGCGCCCAGGCTTTGGCGAGGCCGCACATCGCTGTGCGGCGTTGATCACCGAGGACGCCCGATTTTCTGCGCCGCCATCGCCAAATTGGTGATGGCGGCCACCCGCTTCGCTATTGGGCCTTGGCCTTCCTCGCGATTGTATCGGCGATAATCTCGACCACTTCAGGCTGATCGAAATAGGTGGTATGAATCAGGCTATCCCACGTTTGCGCGTCGTTCGCGAGGTCCTTCAGTGCGGCATTGGGATCGGTGCCCACCGACAGCAACATCCAGCGATAGCGATCGATCAGTTGACTTGCGGCCGCGGCGGAGTTGGTTTTCATCCGCTCTTGTACAGCGCCTTTCAGTACGATCTGATCGGTGGGGTAGGTGTGCGATTCCACCGAAACCGCCGACAATGTTACGTCGCCATCGCGGCCGAAGGCCATGCTTTTGAGAATGCCGGCGAAGGTTTTGTTGATCGCCCCGCGGGCAAACCATTCAAGCAGCAACCCAAAAACTAGGCGATACGCCAGATAAACCGTGAAAAACAGGATCGGCGTCATAAACAGCGTGAATAGCATCACGATGCCTGCTGGCTGTTGCAACAGATTAGTGGGTGATTCTTCCCATGTGCCGTAAGGCAGCCACCAGCCTCGCGCGTCGAAGTCCAGGGCGTGGATCACCAGCTGGTAGGCGGCCAATGCACCCAGGAACAACACAAAGCGTACGCCCCAAATGATCGCCTGTGTGCGCGATCCATCAAACAGCGCGCCCTTCGCGATTGGCGCCACGGGCAATTTGTCGACCTTTTCCAGAAACGCGATGGCTTCATCGTTCGGGTGCCAGATGGCGGTGATGGTGGTGGTGGCGCCCTTGCGGCTCGTGGGGCGTAGCAGGCGCCGCGTTCCCGAAATCGCCAAGCGGATCATCAGCAGCAAGCCGACGACCGCAAGGCCCAAGACAATGAAGAAGAAAGTGTTGATCGCGGCGATTTCACCGGTGTCGGTGGTGCCGCCGGAGCCATCGTTGCCGGGGGTGTGCAGTTCGCCAGAGACGATCAGCCATACCAGCGCCGCGCCTAACAAAACCACTGACAGCGCCGAAAGCGCCGTGAACAGCATGAACAGAATGCCGCCGAGGGTTTCGCCTGCGGTGGAACTGCGCCGGAAATAGGGCGTGCCGACGGTGATTACCGAGCTGATCCGCTCCTTCGCGGGGTCGGCCCGCCGCCCCCATCGCACGAAATCCGCCGCCTCATTGGCGACATTGCCGCCGTGGCTGTGGCCGATGATGTGCACCTGGCCATACTTCGCCTTGATGCCTTTCAGGCTGTCGGCCAGCTGATCGGCGGCTTTTTCCCGCCCCTGCGCACTGTTTTTGCCCGGCGGCCATCGGAACGGCACAATCTCCGCGGCCACACCGCGGGCGGACAGGGCGCTTAGGAGCTGGCCGGAAAAGGCTGACCCCCTCTGAAACCATTTATCGCCGTCGTCGGTCTGGGCGGAGTCATTCGTGCCGTGCACAGTGACCACCGCGATCGTATGACCCGATGCGCTATCGACCGCCATTGTCTTCCCCTCGCTCTTCCCACCAACTAAACACCGTCTGTTGCGGGCGCGCAACTTCTGGCCCGCGGCCCTAGGCGTGGCCCCAACCCCGATGACAGCGGCGCGAGTTTCAGGCATAAAGGCGATTGCCGACGCTGATCGGCGGTTCAAGAGGTTTGTGTCCTTGTCTGGTAAGCCCGACGCGCCCGCCAAGCGCTTGTTCGTCCAATCTTATGGCTGCCAGATGAACGTCTACGATTCCGAGCGGATGAAGGACGTACTGGCCCCGCTTGGCTATCAGCCTGCCGATACGCCGGAAGGCGCCGATATGGTGATCCTCAATACGTGCCATATCCGCGAAAAAGCGACAGAGAAGGTCTATTCCGAGATCGGCCGAATCCGCGCGCACAAAGAGGCCAAGGCCGCTGCGGGCGGGAAAATGACGCTGGTGATCGCCGGCTGCGTGGCGCAAGCTGAGGGCGAAGAAATCATCGCCCGCGCGCCGGTGGTGGATCTGGTCGTGGGGCCGCAGCAAATTCACCGCCTGCCGGAATTGATCGCGACGGCGGCGCGAAAAATCGGTGATCGCATCGCTGCGGATTTCGCACCGGACGACAAGTTCGACGCTTTGCCTGCGCCGCGCGCCGATGGCCCCACCGCGTTCGTGTCGATCCAGGAAGGTTGCGATAAGTTCTGTACGTTTTGTGTGGTCCCTTACACCCGCGGGGCGGAGTATTCGCGGCCGGTGGACAAAGTGATGGATGAGATCAAGGCACTGGTTGATCAGGGTGTGCGGGAAGTCACGGTTCTAGGGCAGAATGTCAACGCCTATCACGGGCTGGATGGCGCCGGGCGCGAAACCTCATTCGCCGCGTTGTTGCAGAAGATTTGTGCGATCGATGGCGTGTTGCGGCTGCGCTACACCACCAGCCATCCAGCCGAAATGGATGATGATTTGATTGCGTTGCACGGGGCTGAATCCCGATTGATGCCCCAGCTGCATTTGCCCGTGCAATCGGGCAGCGATCGCATCTTGAAGGCGATGAACCGTAAACACACCGCAGCGCATTATGTGGATCTGGTGGCTCGCCTGCGCACCGCGCGACCCGATCTCGCCTTGTCGACGGATTTGATCGTCGGGTTTCCAGGCGAGAGTGAAAAAGACTTCGAAGACACGATGGCTCTGGTGCGCGCTGTGGGCTTTGCATCGGCGTTTTCGTTCAGATACTCCAAGCGTGTCGGCACGCCGGCGGCGCAAATGTTTGGCCAAGTGGATGATGCGGTGGCGCATGATCGCTTGTTGCGGCTGCAGGCGCTGTTGGCGGATCAGCAACTGGCGCATAATCGCGCCATGATCGGGCGCACCCTGACGGTGCTGGTTACTGGCCAGGGCCGCTATCCGGGTCAAATCCATGGGCGCAGCCCGTATCTGCAGGCGGTGCACTGTGATGGCCCACCCGGCATGACGGGCGCTGTGGTTGAAGTCGCGATCGAGGCAGCAAGCCTGAACAGCTTGTCGGGCCGGATGATTGCGCAAACCGTGGCCGCCGCATGAGCGATCCTGTCACGCCCGCGGCGGTAGTTGATCGCACGATCACGCTGCCAGATCTGGAAACCGCGAAGGCGGTGTTTGGCCCGCTGCATCGCCATGTTGCGCTGATCCAGGAAGCATTTCGCGATGTTGATGCGGCGCCCGGCGCGCCGGCGTTTCATTTGGATATTCGCGTGTCCGGCAATGAGATTCGCCTGATTGGTCCGGCCAATGCCGCCGCCCGCGCCGAACAAATTTTCAATACGCTGTCGCGGCATTTTGGGCTGAAGCGAAAACTGCGCGATGGTGAAGTGCGCGCCGCGGTGGCATTCTCCTCCGGCGATGCCGATGGCGATCGCGCCGGCCTAGATTTGCCCAGCATTGCGGGCGTTACGCTGCAAACGCCGCGCCAGCGCCGTTATATTGAGGCGATCAAGAACGACGCCACGCCTTTGGTGTTTGGGGTTGGGCCGGCGGGCACGGGCAAAACGTTTCTTGCGGTGGCCGCCGCGGTTGAGGCCCAGAAAAATGGCCTCGTGGATCGCATTGTTGTGACGCGGCCCGCCGTTGAAGCGGGCGAGCGTTTGGGCTTTTTGCCGGGCGCGCTGGAAGAGAAGGTTGATCCCTATCTGCAACCGATTTGGGATGCGTTTCGCGCACACATGCGGGAGGAAGATCTCAAGCGCTCGCGGGAAGCCAATCGCATTGAAGTGGCGCCGATTGCATTCATGCGCGGGCGCACCCTGACCAACGCTTTTGTGGTGGTGGATGAGGCGCAGAACGCCACTATCGCGCAGATGAAAATGGTGCTGACGCGTTTAGGCCAGGGTAGCCGCATGGTTGTCACCGGTGATCCAAGCCAGATTGATCTGCCGCATGCCGCGATGAGCGGGCTTGACCACGCCTTGCACATTCTTGGCCGCTTGAAGCGGGTTGAGGTGGTGCGATTCACCGGGCAGGATGTGATGCGTCATGATCTGGTTGCCGATATTGTTGCGGCTTATGATCACGACGAAAAGCGGCGGCGCATCGGCGCAACCGGCGGCGAGGGTGATCGCGATGCCTAATCCGTTGATCCTGGATGTGCGCGTCGCGGTCGGTGATTGGGATGCATGCCTGCCGCCGAATGCAGAGGCCTTTGCTGGAGGGGTGTTGAAGGCCACGGTGCAGGAAACCGGCAAAGCCGGCGCAGTTGCACTGTTGCTCACCGATGACGATGAAATGCGTGTGCTGAACCGCACATGGAAAAGCAAAGACGCGCCCACCAATGTATTGTCATTCCCCGCGCCGGAGGGGTTTGGCTCGCTGGGGGATGTGGCGATGGGATTTGAAACCGTCGCACGGGAAGCACAGGCGCAAGGCAAATCCTTCGCTGATCACGCCGCCCATCTTTTGGTGCACGGCTATTTGCATTTGCTTGGCCATGATCACCACACCGACTCCGAAGCGGAGGCGATGGAGGCGCACGAACGCACCATCCTCGCAGCGCTTGGCATCGCCGATCCCTATCGCTGCGAAACAGAAGAAGAGGCAGCGCAACCGCGCTGAATGAACACTCATGAGCGATGCGTCCGGGTCCAGTACCAACGGCGCCAAGCCAACTTGGCGCCAGTTGTTTGATCGCGCGCGACGGCGCTGGCGCAAATCCACCGAAGATGTCGCGGCCGATGTCGCCGAGGCGTTTGAAGGTCGCGAAGCGCGCGGCGAATTAGTTGATGGCGCCCAGCGCACGATGGTTGTGAACGCTGCGCGGTTTCACAAGCTGCGTGTCGATGACGTGATGACGCCCAAGGCCGACATCATCGCCGTGGAGGCGTCGGCTTCGCTGTCGGAAACCGCGACCCTGTTCAATGACAGCCAGCATTCACGGCTGCCGATTTATCGCGACACGCTGGATGATCCGATCGGCTTTGTGCACGTGAAAGATATTGTCGGCCTGCTGGCGCCTCAGGATGGCGCCGCCGCCAAAGCAAAGCCGAATGATCGGGTTTTGCCGCGCCTGCGCCGCGATGTGTTGGCGGTGCCGCCATCGATGCCGCTTTCGGCGCTGCTGTTGAAGATGCAGTCGCAACGCATCCATATGGCGATCGTGGTGGACGAGTATGGCGGGACGGACGGTCTCGTGACCATTGAGGATATCGTCGAGCAAATCGTTGGCGATATCGCCGATGAGCATGACGAACAGGCCGATGATCTGGTCCAGGCGCGCCCCGGCGGGGTGTTTGAGGTCGACGGCCGGGCCGATGTCGCGGAGTTGGAACAGGCGCTTTCGGCCAAGCTGACGCTGCGCGACCACGACGAAGATGAAATCGACACCGTTGCGGGCCTCGCCACCGCGTTGATCGGTCGCGTGCCCGAACGGGGTGAAGTATTGACGCATCCCGCTGGCTTTCTGCTGGAAGTGATGGAAGCTGATCCGCGGCGCGTTAGAAGACTGCGGGTGCGGCCTGCGCCGCCCGCGCCGCGCGCCGAAGCTACCGCTTAGGCCGGCGCCAGAAATTCCCAAGAAGGCGTCGCGGAGCATGACCGTCTTGACCATCGAACCCGCACTGCGCGGACCAGCCGCCTGGCTGGCCCGTCTGCCCTGGTGGGCGGCGATGGCGGTGGCCGGCATCGCCGGGGCGGGGGCGGCGCTTGCGTTTGCGCCGTTCCACTGGGTTCCGCTTCTGGGTTTTGGGCTGTGTGTGCTGATCTGGCAGCTGGACGGCGTGTTCGCCCGGCCCGGCCGCACGTTCGGATCGGTGTTTCTGCGCGGCTGGTCGTTCGGCTCAGGTTTTTTCATCGCCGGCACCTATTGGGTGGGATCGGCTTTTGCCCAACGCCCGGGAGCCGAACCGCTGGCGCTGGTCGGCATTTTGGCGCTGGGCTGTGGCCTGGCGGTGTTCTGGGGCCTTGCCTTGGCGATGGCGCGCTCGCTGTGGACCCGTGACGCCCGCCGCATCCCTGTGTTCGTGTTGGCGATGATGGCGGCGGAGTTGATCCGCGGGCACCTGTTTGGCGGCTTTCCGTGGAATCTCGCGGCTTATGTTTGGCCAGCCGGCGGTGCGATGTCGCAGGCCGCGTCCGTGATTGGCGCCTATGGGTTGACGGCGGTCACGCTGCTGCTGCTGGCCAGCCCGGCGGCGATGGGGGATGTTGGGCGGCCTTTCGTGCAGCGCGCGGCTCCCTCATTGGCGGCGGCCTTGCTATTTGGCTTGATGTGGGGGGCCGGCGCCCAACGCCTGTCGGCGGCGCCGGTGGAGGCCCAGATTGGCGGGCCGATCGTGCGCGTCGCCGATCCCGGCTATACCCAGCGCGAAAAATGGAGCACCGACCCCAACATTGTGCTCAACGCCTATCTGCGCCTGTCGCAAGCCCCGCGGGAGGCGCGCTCGCAGGTCGTGATCTGGCCGGAGGGGGCCATCCCGATTGCGCCGCCCTATTTCGATCCGATCCTCGAAAACCCCGACGCACAGGCGCGCATCGGCGCGGTCATGGGGGATCGGGTGCTGGTGATCGGCGCCCATCGGCGCGACGAAAGAGGGATGTACAATTCGGCGCTTGTGTTGGATGCGGTGTCTGGCGTGTTGCAGGTTGACCCGCAGACATATGACAAGAACAGGCTGGTTCCGTTTGGCGAGTTCATCCCGCTTTATGATCACATCTCCTGGCTGGGCATCACCGCGATGCAGCAGATCGGCAATGGCTTCATCCCGGGCGAGCCGCCACGGCGGGTGTTCATTCCGGGCAGCGAGCCGGCCGTGATTCACATCTGCTACGAAAGCCTGTTTCCGGGGCTGACGCCGACCGGTGAAGATCGCCCGCACTGGATCATCAATATCACCAACGACGCCTGGTTTGGCCGCGGCGCCGGCCCTTGGCAACACGCGACCACCGCGCGCTACCGTTCGATCGAAGAGGGCTTGCCTACAGCGCGCTCGGCGTCTGGCGGGGTGTCAGGCATTTTCGATGGGTATGGCCGCGCGATGGTGTCCACCGATTTGCAGGGCGGTGCGGTGGAGGCGGCCTTGCCGCCGGCCTTATCGCCAACGCCATTCTCGCAGTTCGGCGGCTGGCTGCTGGCGCTGGTGCTGGCGCTGATTGCGGCGTTGCGCTTTGCGCCGCCAAATCCGGCGCGGGGGCTGCGGTCATGAGCGACGAACGCAGCGCCAAGGCCGTCGATCGCCGCATTGGCCAGCGGCTGAAGTCCCGCCGGCTCGAACTGGGGATCAGCCAGGAGCGCCTTGCCGATCTGCTTGGCGTCACATTTCAACAGATCCAGAAATATGAAAAGGGCGTCAACCGCGTCGCCGCCAGCCGTCTGTTTGATATCGCCGCCGCTATGGATGTGCCGCTCTCCCATTTTTTTGAGGGCTTGTCGCACAATCAGGCGGGGGGGAGTGGCGGGGTCAGCGAGGGTGGCCGCGGGGACCTAGTCTATGACATCCTCGCCACCCCTGACGGGATGGAGCTGCTGACGCTGTATGGCTCGATCCGCAATCCCCGCCTGCGGCGGCGCATTATCGAATTGGTCCGTGTGCTGGCCGAAGAGGCTGCCGTGGTCAGCGAAAACGCCCAACAAGCCGGCGACGCCGAATAATCGAGAGTTGCACATATAAAGAAGTCTTTATATGACGGGCGCAGAGGGCCCATGGCGGGCCGCATTTCTTGTCTGAAGAGGCTCCCGTGGCGCGTCCTTCCTATCTCTTCACCTCCGAAAGCGTTTCCGAAGGCCATCCCGATAAGGTCGCGGATCGGATTTCGGATACCGTTGTCGACGCCTTCCTTTCGGAAGATCCGGTGGCCCGCGTGGCCTGCGAAACCCTCGTGACCACCCAGCGCATTGTGCTGGCGGGCGAGGTGCGCGCGCCGGATGACAAAATCCAGGCGATCATCGACGGTCTGGAAGACAAGGTCCGGGCGGCGATTAAGGATATCGGCTATCACCAGAAGGGTTTTCACTGGGCCACTGCACACTATGAATGCCACCTGCACGCCCAGTCTGCCGATATCGCGATGGGCGTCGATGAGGGCCACAACAAAGATGAAGGCGCCGGCGACCAGGGCATCATGTTCGGCTACGCCACCAATGAAACGCCGGAGCTGATGCCCGCGACGCTGCAGTTCAGCCACAATATCCTCAAGGTGCTGGCTGAGGCCCGCCATTCCGCCAAAGAGCCCAAGCTCGAGCCCGATGCCAAAAGCCAGGTCACGCTGTTGTATGAAAACGGCAAGCCGGTGCACGCGCGCGAGATCGTGTTGTCCACCCAGCACGCCGAGGGGCTGACGCCGAAGGATGTCGCCGAAATCACGCTGCCCTACATCAAGAGCGTGTTTCCGGCGGGCCTCGTCGACAAAGATACCCTGTTCCACATCAATCCGACTGGCAATTTCGTGATCGGCGGCCCAGACGGCGACACAGGCCTTACCGGCCGCAAGATTATCGTCGACACCTATGGCGGTGCGGCTCCGCACGGCGGCGGCGCTTTCTCCGGCAAGGACCCGACCAAGGTCGATCGCTCCGCGGCCTATATGTGCCGCTATCTGGCGAAGAATGTGGTTGCCGCCGGACTTGCCGATCAGTGCACGATCCAGATTTCCTATGCGATCGGCGTCGCGCGCCCGCTGAGCTTCTATGTCCATCTGGTCAACGGCCAGATTGATCCGGCAAAGCTTGAAAAGGCGCTGCCGGAGATGGTCGGCGGCTGCACGCCGCGCGCGATCCGCACACATCTAGGCCTGAACAAGCCGATTTACGCGCGCACCTCCGCCTATGGACATTTCGGCCGCGCGCCCGACGGCGAAGGCGGCTTCAGCTGGGAAAAGACCGACCTTGTCAGCGCCCTGAAGGGCCTAGCTTAACCGGCTATCCGGTCCGCAGCGTCAACCGGAACAGCATATCCGGGCTGGCGCTGTTGAGGCCGATAAAAGCCGCAGGCTCGATCCGCAGGTCGCCGACAGACCAGCGGATCGCGGCGCCTGCGACATGGGCGGCCCGGTCACCCCCGCCGGGATCAATGTCGCCAAGCAGCTCGCCGGCCAACAGAACGCCCTCGGCGATTTGCCCTTCCAGCCGGGCGCCATATTCGGTTGTCCAGGGGCCGCCACGCTCACGCTCGCCGATCACATTGGCAATCCAGCGCAGATCGCCGGCCCGGGCGCCCGCGATC
>JBIKVO010000044.1:0-12801 GCA_044356795.1 Caulobacterales bacterium | reverse complement strand
TCTTCGCGAAACCGCAGTTTGTCGAACACGATCAGATCGGCAACATCGCGCTGCGCCTTCGGAAACGCCTTCAGATCGTCAAACACCACGATCCCTTCCATCGTCAACCGATTGGCAATGAACCAGCGCAATCCCTTCAGCCCCGGCAAACCGGCGGGATCGGAATTGTACTCCGCCACCTGCCCCGACACCACGATGCGGCCCCAACGGCGCATCAAGGGCAGCACCGTGTCGATCATTGTCGCACCGACATTATCAAACAACACATCGACGCCCTTCGGTGCGCAGGCGGCAATATCAGCGGCCAGATCCTTGCTGCGCTTATAGTCGATGGCGTGATCAAAATCGCACTGGTCCACAAGCCATCCGCACTTTTCAAACCCGCCGGCAATCCCAATCACCTTGCATCCGCGTTGCTTGGCGATCTGCCCGGCGGTTGCGCCAACCGGGCCGGCCGCACTGGTGATCACCACCGTCTCGCCGTCCTGCAGCTCAGCCACGCGCTTGAGGCCGAAATAGGCGGTCATGCCAGGCACGCCGAGCACGCCAATCCACAGCGACAAAGGCACACGGCGATCGGTGATCTTTTGCAGATAGCCGCGCCCATCCGACAGCACATGATCGGCCCAGCCAGCGCCACACGCGATCAGATCGCCGACGGCATATTTTGGATGCTTGCTCTCGATGACTTCGGCCACGCCAAAGCCGTCGATCATGTCGCCAGGCTTGAGGGGGGCGGCATAACTGGCCCCCGCCGATAAACGCGAGCGGGTGCCAGGATCGCAGGACAGGAAGATCGACCGCGCCAGGAATTGCCCGTCCTGCACGGGCGGCAGGGGTTTTTCCTCAAGGACGAAATCCTGCGGCGTGGGGACGCCTTCAATCGGGCGCGCCAGCGTAAAGCGGCGAACGGTGCGGGCGGCCATGACGTCCCTTAACGGCTCCAATCCCCATTGGTGAGCTCGGCGGGATTCGAACCCGCGACCCCATGATTAAAAGTCACGTGCTCTACCGACTGAGCTACGAGCTCCCAAGGGAGTGCGTGGCTAGCGCCTTGAGGCTTTCGATGCAAGGGCGTGCGCCATCGTGGCATCGATTGCGGCGCGCCAACCGGCCAAAAGGGCTGCTCTTTTTTCCGCGGCCATCGTGGGGGTCCAGCGTGCACCGCCCGCCGGTTTGGGCAGATCGCGCAGCCCTGGCGCCAAGCCTGCCCCAACGGCGGCAAGACGCGCAGCGCCAAGGGCGGTGACTTCCTGAAACGCCGGGCGCTCCACCGGCAGGGCGCAAATGTCGGCCAGAAACTGCATCATCCAGGCATTCGCCGTGACGCCGCCGTCCACCTTCAGGGCCGTCAGCGCGACGCCATCGGCGGCCAAAGCGGTCAACAGATCGTGCGTCTGGTAAGCGATCGCCTCCAATCCGGCGCGCACGATGTGGGCCATGGTCGAATCACGGGTCAGGCCAGTGATCGCGCCGCGCGCGTCCGCTTCCCATTGCGGCGCGCCCAGCCCCGCAAAAGCCGGCGCCAGATACACGCCGCCATTGTTGGCGAGACCCGCCGCCATCGCCTCGCTCTCGTGGGAACTGGCAATGGCGCCCAACCCGTCGCGCAGCCACTGCACCGTCGCCCCGGCCGAAAAGATCGAGCCTTCCAGCGCGTAGGCGACTTCCTCCCCCACAGCGTAGCCGATCGTGGCCAGCAGGCGGTGGTGTGAAACCGGTGGTGCAGCGCCTGCATGCGCGACCAGAAAACACCCCGTGCCGTAGGTGGCTTTGGCCTCGCCCGCTGAAAAACAGCCATGCCCCACGAGGGCCGCCTGCTGATCGCCGGCCACGCCGGTGATCGGGATTTCGCCGCCAAACACGGCCCGATCGGTGACGCCAAACAGCCCCGCGCAGGGCCGGATTTCAGGCAGCATCGCGGCGGGAACGCCGAACACATCGCACAGATCGTCGTCCCAGGCGCGCGCCTGCAGCCCCATCAGCAGCGTGCGCGAGGCGTTGGTCACATCGGTGGCGTGCACGCGCCCGCCGGTCAGTTTGTAGATCAGCCAGCTGTCGATTGTGCCGAACCGCAAACGGGTGGCGGCCTCCGCTTTCGGCGGGGCGGCTTCCTGATCGAGAATCCAGCGCAGCTTGGTGGCGGAGAAATAGGGATCAAGCAGCAGGCCGGTATCGGCCTGCACCGCACGCTCAAGCCCGCGCGCGCGCATCGCATCGCACATCTCGGCTGTGCGCCGATCCTGCCACACGATCGCGCGGCGCACAGGGACGCCGTCGGCGTCCCAGACGACCGTGGTTTCGCGTTGATTGGTTATGCCAATGCAGGCGATGGTTTCAGCGCCGCCGACGCGGGCGATCACATCCCGACAGACATCCGTGGTCGCCGACCAGATTTCGTTGGCGTCATGCTCAACCCAGCCGGGATGGGGGAAATGCTGGATCAATTCTTTTTGCGCAGTCGCGACCGGGGCAAAGGCGCGATCAAACGCGATGGCGCGGGTCGAGGTGGTGCCTTGATCGATGGCGAGAATGAATCGGCTCATGGCGCTACCCTAAACGCACCTTCCACCATTGACCATCGGGCGCATGCGCGCACGGTTTGCCAATCCGGCCGCCGGCATAAGACAGCGCCAGCGCGCCTTGAAGCGCCAGCAATGCGAGAGGCGGTTTCGGGGTTTCAGATTGAGGGATGGGTTGAGCGCCTGTTCGCCTCCGCGTCGATTGACGCAGAGACGCCAAGCGCGCCGCCACCCCGGTCGGATCGGCGACCAGATCGCCCTTAGGAAGACGCTTGCGTACGCCGCCCGGCGCGCCAGTCAGCGGGCGCATCAAACGCGCCCTCCCACGCGCCACGGCGCTCGCTGCGGGCTTGCGCTTCATGCGCGACGTAGGTTTGGCTGTACCGTGTAAAGGCGATCGCCCATCCCTGCGCCACCAGCGCTGCACCGAGATCGCCGGTCTGCGTCGTGGCGCATTGCGCCACCCGCCGCCCCCACCGATCGCGATCCTTGTTGCGGCAATAGACCGTCTGCCCAGTCACCATGGCGTCCATCGCCATCGCCGATGTTCGGCCGCAACGGATCAGGACGCCGCTGCTGGTGCGGCAGCGTTGACCGCTTTCAAACGCGTCGATCCCGTAAAGGCGCACGCGCTCGCCGCGGATGTCGAGCGTATCGCCGTCCACAACACTGGCGACGCCGACAAGATCGGCGCCCTCCAGGATTGTCGCCGACGCCGCCGCAGACGACGGCAAGGGCGAACAGGCGGCCAGCGCAAGACAACCCGCACTTGCAGCGATCAGGGGCAAACGGCTCATGGATCCACGCTCAAAGGCGCCAGTGACTCTGGCCATCGACTATGGATTAATCGATTGAGCGGTGAAGACCGATCACACCATTGTCAAGGAGGCGCGTCTCACGGCGGGACGGGGGCGATCAGGTCTGGCCCATCCTCCTGTGGGCGATTGACCCGCCGGCTGACGGCAAATGCCTCAAGGGCTGTATCCGGGGCCGGCTGCAACAGCCACAACACCGCCTCCATCGGGGCTTTTGGATCAAGCCACACGGCGAAGGCGTCCGGCGCGAGGATGACCGGCATGCGATCATGGATCGGACGCATCACAGCATTCGGGCCGATCGTCAGCATCGCCGCGGTCAACATGTCTGCGCCATCCGGCCCGCGCCAGCGCTCCCACAGCGCGGCGATCACCATCGGCCGGCCATCGGCGCGGCGAATGAAAAACGGTTGCTTGGTTTCGCCGTCGCGCTTCCATTCGTAAAAGCCATCGGCCGCAATCAGGCAGCGCCGCTTCTTCATGGACTCGCGGAAAAATGGCTTCTCGGCCGCGGTTTCGGCCCGTGCATTGATCATGCTTTTGGCGCCGGGCGGCTCTTTCATCCAGGCAGGATGCAGGCCCCAGCGCATCATCACCAGTTTGCGGGCGCCATCCTGGCCAATCGCGATCACGGGGATGGCTTGCGCGGGCGCCACATTATAGCGCGGCGCAAGCATCGCGGCCTCAATCCCGTTGGCGTCGAGATCGAACAGATCCGCCATCGCCGCCTTTGGCAGCGTGATGACAAACCGTCCGCACATCAGCTTTGCGCATCGCGGCCATGGCACGACGGCACGGGCGTCACGCGATCGACCGCAAATGTCGTCGGCTGATCGACCGACACAAACCGCAGCTGGCCGTTGACCCGCTCTACGAAAAAGCAGCTCTCCTTGGCGAAATCGTCGGTCTCGTAGGAAAAACACGCCCGGTCCGAGGGATCAAAGCGGACGCGCCCACGCTGCGCAACGCCGCCAAACCAATACAGCGTGCGGCCGCTGGCCTCGATGCATTCGCGCCAGGGTGCGCCGTCGCCCATCAGCCGACCGCTCAATTCGCGGCCAAGAACCGCCTTGGCTGCGGCTTTGCCGTCAAGCCGCTCGCGCTCTTCCGCTGCAGCCCCCTGCGGCGTCATGCCCAACAGCACAAAGGCTGCCATAATCGCGAAGGTTTTCTTTGCCATATGCGTATCCTATCATGGAACGGCGCGCGGCTGAACCCGCCAGCCGAAGGGCGGCCGCGCTCAAACCGGGGTCGCGTTCAACAAACAGTTCGTCGCCTTAGACGAACAGTGAAGGATCGTGCATGGCGACGCGCCATTGGGCGGCCGGTCTGGCCGGGATTGTCTATTTGGCGGGCGCCGGGCCTGCGCTGGCCCAGCCGGGGACGCCCCCATCCGGCGGGCAGCCGGCAACGCCCCCATCCGGCGGGCAGCCGGCAACCAGTGCCCCTGCCGAAGCCGCCAACGACGAAGACGTCATCGTCGTCACCGCGCAACGCGCGCCGGGCAGCGTGGTCGGCGATGTGCGCCCCGATCTTGTCTTGGGCCCGGCAGAGGTGCGCTCTTACGCGACATCCACGGTGGCGGAATTGTTGGGCGCCTTGAGCCCGCAAACCGGCAGCGCCTCCCGCCGTGGCGACGGCGCCCCGGTGGTGCTGGTGAATGGCCGGCGCATCACCAGCTTTCAAGAAATTCGCGACCTGCCCTCGGAGGCGATTGCGCGGGTGGAGATTTTCAACGAACAGCTGGCGGTGGCCTATGGCTTTTCGCCCGATCAGCGCGTGGTGAATTTAATCCTGCGGCGGCGCTATGACGTGAACATCACCGAAATCGCGGGCGTCCGCGCCGCCGATGGTGAACGCAGCGCCTATGATCTTGACGCCAGCCGCATTGCATTTGACCGCGGTGATCGCTTTGCCGCCACTGTGAGCATCGACGGCGCCGACAGCGTGACCGAAAGCGCGCGCGGCATTTCGGCGCCGGCCAGCGGGCCAGACAATCGCGATGCGCGCACGCTGCTGCCGGAAACTCAAACAATCAATGCATCCGCAACCTTGTCGCGTCCGTTGAGCGAGCAAATCGCCGCCACGGGCACGCTGCGCATCGAGGACGCCAACACCACCTCCCTGCTCGGCCGCGACGGCGTCTCCGGCGCCGTCATCCGCCGCAGCATCGACAGTACGACGATCCGCGCCACCGGCGCGCTGGATGGCATGGCAAATGGGTGGCAATGGACAGCAAGCGCTATCGCCTCGCTCAGCGAACAGGAAAGCCGCACCCGCGGCGGCGTGGGTGAACGCACCGCCTGGCGCGAAAACAGCGCGATCGAATGGTCCGCCAATACCAACGGCCCCTGGCTGAAACTGCCGGCCGGCGATGTGCGGGTGAATGGGCGCCTTGGATTTGATCAACGCTTTGCAGATTCCACGGCTGAAACCGTCGCAGGCCTGATCGACACCAGCCTTGATCGCAGCATCGCCAGCGCACGGATGGGAGTGTCGGTCCCGATCACCAGCCGGCGCAACGACTTTGGCAAAGGGTTCGGCGACATTGGATTGAATGCGTCGCTTGTGCTGTTGGACGTGAGCGATTTTGGCGGCTTGAATGGCCATGGCTATGGCGTGTCCTGGTCGCCGCTGGCGGGGATGCGTCTTGGCGTGCAGCGCGAGCACAGCCAATCCCCACCAAGCCTGCAGCAATTGGGCGATCCGATTATCACCACGCCGAATGTGACGGTATTTGACGCACGGCTTGGCCAATCGGTGCAAATCACGCAGATCACCGGCGGCGCGCCCAGGCTGCGCCGCGAAGATCGCGATGATCTCACTGTATCGTTCAGCTGGTCGCCCGAAGACGTGCGCGGATTGACGCTGATTGCCAATTGGGCGCGCAATGACACCGAAAACCTCGTCGCGGCGCTGCCCATCCTGTTGCCGGAAACCGAGGCTGCGTTCCCGGACCGCTATCGTCGCGATGGCGCGGGCGCCTTGATCAGCCTCGACGCAAGACCGGTCAATGTGGCGCGGCGCAATCAGGAAACACTCCGCATCGGCTTTGATTTCTCGCAAACCTTCGGCACGGCTGCGCGCCCGCCGGCGGGCTCCCCGCCATGGGGACCGGGCCTACCGCCTTGGGGCTCGGGCCCGCCGCCTTGGGGCTCGGGCCCGCCGCCCTGGCAGCGCAACCGCGACGGCGGCGCGCAAGGGGGCAATCAGCAGGGCGCCAATCAGGCCTCCAATCAGGCATCCAATCAGGCATCCAATCAGACATCCAATCAGGGCCCGCAGCCCGCAGCGCCCGCCGAACGGCGCTCAGGTGGTGGTTTTGGTGGTGGTTTTGGCGGCGGCTTTGGCGGCGGCCAGGGCGGCCCGCCGCCTGCCGGGCGTTGGAACATGGCGGTTTATGCGGTGCAGCGCTTGGAAGATAGCGTCACGCTGCGCGCTTTCGGCGCTGCGATTGATGTCGCGCGCACTGGCGGCGTTTCCGGCGATGACGGCGCGCGCAGCAGCGTGGAGTTTGAGGGTGGGTTTGTCTATCTCGGGCTGGGCGTGCGCATGAATGGCGCCTGGTCTGGCGAACGCACCATTCGCACCGCTGTCGGCAATCTGTCGGCGGATAACCGCTTCACGCTGAACGCGCGGGTGTTCGTCAATTTCGATCAACAATTTGATCTGCTCGCGCAGGCGCCATTCTTGAGCGGATCGCGGCTTTCCCTTGGCGTGCAAAATCTCACCGACAGCGTCGCCACCGTGCGCGATGCGAATGGCGTCACCCCTTTTGCCTATGAGGAGGGTTTTTTATCGCCGCAGGGCCGCGTTGTGCAAATCAGTTTCCGCAAGCAATTCTAATGACAGACGCGCCCCGCAAAAGCCCCACGCCTGCAGTCGGCATCGTGTGTGTGCGCGGTGATGATGTGTTGTTGGTCCGGCGCGGCACGCCGCCGCGTCTGGGTGAATGGTCCCTGCCTGGGGGACGCGTCGAATGGGGCGAACCGCTGGCAGAGGCGGCGCTGCGGGAACTGCACGAAGAAACCGGCGTCACCGCGCGCCTGGTTGGGCTTGTCGATGTGGTTGACGCGATATTCCGTTCCCGGACGAACGGGGAAATCTGGAGCCATTATGTGCTCGTCGATTACGCCGCGATCTGGCAGGCTGGCGATCCGTGCGCCGGTGACGACGCCGCCGAAGCGGCCTTCTTTTCTTCCGCGGCGTTGGAAGCCATTCCCCTGTGGGATGAAACCCTCCGCATTATCGCCGCCGCCCGGCGGATGATCGACGCGGCCTAATCCCCCACCCGATCACCGCACCGCGAACGCACAAGCACTCGTGATGCGCCGCGCTTCGCGCGGCGCGCGAACGCACCTTTCCCGGCGGCGCAAATTCGCTATGGAGACCAGCAATGACTTTTGAGGAAAGCCCGATGCGTCCATTCCTTTACGCAGCGTTCGCCGCCGCCATGCTGGTGACGCCCGTCGCCGCCCAAAACACAGTACCGGCGCCAATGACGGCGGAAACGATGTGGGGAATGGCGCGGATCGGCGATCCTGACATGGCGCCGGACGGCCGCCACGCCGTTGTGGCGATCACGCGTTTCGACATCAAGGAAAACCGCGGCAGCTCTGATTTGTGGCTGTATCCGGTGGCCGGCGGCGCGCCGCGTCAATTGACCACCCATCCCGCCAGCGACAGCGCCCCCACCTTCAGCCCCGACGGGCAATGGATCGCGTTTTTGTCGCGCCGGGGCGATGACAAAGCCAACCAGGTTTATGTCATACCGGTGGATGGCGGCGAGGCGGTGCGCGTCACGAATGTCGCCACCGGCGCCAGTGCGCCGCGCTGGTTCCCCGACAGCAACCGGATCGCCTTCATCTCCCGGGTGTGGAGCGAAGGCGGGAATTTCGACGATCAGGGCCGCCGCCTGAAAGAGCGCGACGACAGCAAAATGACCGCGCGCACATGGGATGCAGGCCCGATCTGGTTTTGGGATCACTTCATCGACGAGCGCGACGTGCATCTGTTCATCACCGATCGCACGGGCGCTGCACCAACATCGCCCACGCGCGGTTCTGGCGCATCGCTGGATGTGCGCGATCCGGGCGCGGGCAGCTTTGATATCTCCCCCGACGGCCGCGAAATCGCGTTTGTCTCCCAGACTGGGCCGTCCAATCGTCCGAACTGGGACATTTTCACCGTGCCGACCGCGGGCGGTCAAGCGATCAACATCACGCCGAACAATCCCGCCCCGGACATGGGGCCGCGCTATAGTCCCAACGGGCGCTTCATCGCCTATGGCCAGCGCACGATCTATGGCTTCTACGCTGATCGCGCTGCGTTGATGGTGCGCGATCGCGCCAGCGGCGCGGTGCGCGAACTGGCGCCGGGCTGGGATCGCTCGGCGACGAATTATGTCTGGACGCCGGATTCAAGCGCGCTGTTCAGCGCCATCGACGACGCTGCGACCAATCGCATCTACCGCTTTGATGTGCGCGGCGGCACACCACGCGCCGTGACCGGCGCCAATGATTTCGGCGCCATCTCCGTGGGCGGACGCCCATTGGCGATGGTGGCGGTGCGCCAGTCGTTCAGCGAACCGCCCACCCTGGTGCGGGTCAATCCCATCACCGGCCAGGCGACGAAACTGTCCACCGTCAATGATGAGGCGCTGGCGACATTTTCGTTCGGCAAGGTTGAAAGCGTCACCTACAAAGGGGCCAACAACGCCGACATCCAAATGTGGGTGGTGTATCCGCCGAACTTTGATCCTTCGAAAAAGTATCCGGCGTTTCTGCTGCTGCACGGCGGCCCGCACAACGCCATCACCGACACCTGGACTTGGCGCTGGAACGCGCATGTGTTTGCGGGCTGGGGCTATGTGGTGGCATGGCACAATTTCCACGGATCATCCGGGTTTGGACAAAACTTCACCGACTCGATCAATCCCGATTGGGCAACCCTGCCCTACGAAGATACGATCAAGGCGGCCGAGTGGCTGAAATCGCGCCCCTCTATCGACGGCGAGCGCATGGTGGCAGGCGGCGGGTCTTATGGCGGCTATCTGGCGTCGATCCTGCTTGGCCGACCCAATCCGTTCAAGGCGCTGATCGCGCATGCCGCCGTGTACAACAGCTTTACCCAGATTGCCAATGACGGCGGCCATCAGCAGGCGCGCGAATACGAGTTCTGGGAAAATCCACAGGCGTTTGCCGCACGCAGCCCCCATACAGCGGCGGCGAATTTCACCACGCCCACGCTGGTGATCCATGGCCAATTGGATTACCGCGTTCCGGTCAACCATGGTTTTGAGTTGTTCAACACCCTGCAAAAGCGCGGCGTCGATAGCCGTCTGGTTTACTATCCCGATGAGAACCACTGGATCCTGAAACCGCAAAACTCGATCCATTGGTACAAAGAAGTGCGCGCCTGGATTGAGCGCTACGCCCCGCCGGGCGGCAAGGGTGCTGCTGCGGCGGGACGCTAAGTATCCAACGGATTGGTCGGCGTCGTGCGCATCCGTGTCGCCGACCAATCCGCGCCAGCGTCATACACCGCTTTCACAGCCGCAAGGGCAAGCACACCCAGCATGGGTTCGTTCACCAGCAGCAAGCCGAAAGCACCGGCGAAAATCGCCAGATGCAGGACAACGATGCGCCCATAAGGCGCCATCATCTCTTCACCGATGCTGGTGTGCCGCACATCGCCGCGGCCAAAGAAAAACACCCCGAGCAGGATGACCTTCCACGCAGCAATGGCCGCGATAAACCAGATCATGCCCGGCGCGGCGTTGAGGGCTGCATCAATCAGCGCCAGCGGCTCGAGGGCGATCGGCTGATTGTCGCGCAGCCCGGCAACCAACAGCAGCACAAAGATGCCATGCACCAGGCAAAACATGCCATAATGCACAACAAAGAACGGCCCCATGAAACCCACGGCCCCGAGGCGCAAAGGCCACTCGACTTTCGTGAAAATGCGATCGAGATCGGGGGTCGGCGGGCCGCCTGACGGTTTGATCTCCCCCACCAGCCCGGATGCAACGATGCGCACCAGGCTGACGGCGCCAAGAACGACATTCTCCAGCCAGTATAGCACGACCACCGCACCCAGGCTCCATCCCAGCCCGAGAACGCCGATCACCGGCGCCAGCCCAACCAGCAGACCGCCCCACGCCACCGGATCACGGATCAGGCGGCGCCATGATTCACCATCAAAAATAGCCTTCAGCACACGGGTCTCCCGGAGGGCGGCTTGCCGTTACGTCGCCGCTTTATGCGCGCCGGATTGCCGTTATGGTGCGCGAAACACGCCACAACGCAATGGGAGACCCGCATTATGACCTACAAACCGTTCGATCTGACCGGCAAAGTCGCGCTGGTCACAGGCGGCAATCGCGGCATCGGTTTGGGTATGGCGAGCGCCTTGGCCCAATCGGGCGCTGCTGTGGCGATTTGGGGACGCGACGCGGCGAAGAACGAAGACGCCGTTGCGGGGCTGTCGAAACATACGCACGCGCGAGCGTATACCGTTGATGTCGCCGACGAAACCGCCGTGGTGCACGCCATGGCGCAAACCGCCCAGGATTTCGGGCGCATCGACAGTGTGTTCGCCAATGCCGGCGTCGGCTATGGCGCGCCATCCTTCGTCGACATGAGCACCGAGGTGTATCGCAAAACACTGGCGGTGAACCTGGATGGCGTTTTCTGGACATTGCGTGAGGCATGCCGCCATATGGTGGAGCGGTTTAAACAGGGCGACCGCGAGGGCGGATCTTTGGTGGGCGTTGCGTCGCTGGCGGCGGTGGAGGGCGCGGCGCGCAATGAAGCCTACGCCGCAACCAAAGGCGGCGTGATTTCGATGATGAAATCCATCGCGGTGGAGCATGCGCGCTACGGCGTGCGCGCCAACGCCATTCTGCCCGGCTGGATCGCAACAGACATGACGGCGATGGCGCAAGCCGCGCCGCAATTTGCCGAGAAGGTGATCCCGCGGGTGCCTGCGCGGCGCTGGGGAACGCCGGACGATTTCGGCGGCATTGCCGTCTATCTCGCCAGCAATGCGAGCACCTATCACAGCGGCGATCTGATTGTGATCGACGGCGGCTACGCGATTTTCTGACCTCGCCTCATAGCCTTTGCGTCAGGCTGAGATTGTTGCCGTCCGGATCGAGGAACCAAGCCACCTTCGCCTTCCCGTCAGGCGAAGTCCAAACGCCCTGGGCGTCCTGGCCAAAGCCTGGATAAACTTCCAGGTTAACGCCTTTGGCGGCGAGGGCCGACACCGCGGCCGCCATATCCGGCACATCCCAACCCAAAACCGTGTGCGGATTGGCGACGTGGTTTTCAATCCGGGTGATCCGCAGGGCAATGCCGTTGAGATCAACGATTGTGGCGAATCCATCCTCTGCGACCAGCGGAAAACCAAGCACATCACCATAAAAGGCTTTCGCCTTTGCGGGGTCGCGGGTGTGGATGATCGTGACGACTTTGGCGCCATTGGCGATGCTCATGGTGGATGCATCCTCTGCGGTATTGGGTTGATGGCGACCGGCGCCGCCCCTGCGATGACCGGCCCTGTCGCTGCACCGACACGCTTATCGGCGCAAGTCTTCGTCCAGCGCCTGATTGATCAGGCGCAATTCGAGATCAAGTTCGCGATTGTCTTCATGTTTGAGCGCGGCCTCGGTCTGTTCAAACAGAAGCTCCATCCGCGCCAGCACACGCCGCACGCCGATTTGACGCTCCCCCTGCGCACTGGCCGCCCAATCGGCAAGCGTGGCGGCCTTTTCGGCGTGGTAGGTCAACAGGCGCTGGGCATTGTCAAACAATGCCGGTTGGGCAGCGACAGCGCGGCATATGCGATGGCCGATCGCAGCAATACGGGTGAGGATCGCTGCGGTTTCCAAATCGGTGGATGACGCCGCCGCCTTATCGACCGCACGGACATTCACCATCGCAGCGGTCACCACCGAGCGGATCAAGGCCGCCCGGGGGTCCTGGCCGGCAATCGATGGATCAGACAGCGCCGGACGTGCGGCGCGTTGGGGCAGGCGAAGGTCGGGCCCCGCCTCCTCAATCCAGCGCAACAGCATCGCCACGCAGCCGCCTGTCAGCAGGCCCACGCCCACCGCCGCCACCGTGATCAGCCCCAACGTGGCGGCCAAACCGCCCGCAAAAAGGCCAGCCCCGACCGCCAACAGATTGCGACGACCGTCTGCCGCCTGCTGGCGACGTTTTTCGAGCTTTTCAAGCCGGCGACGTTCGCGGGCGGATTGGTCCGTGGAACTGGACAAGGCATCAGAGACGGTGTCAACGGCGTCCGTGATCGCCGCGGCGACATCGTCTAGGCCCCCGCTTTCGCGGCGGCGCGCCCATTCTTCCCGTCTGCGCCGATACGACATTGCCTTGATGTGGCGGAGCGTCGGGGCGAACGCAAGGCGAGCCCACCACAAATCCAACCCGATCGTCCGCCGCTCG
>JBIKVO010000356.1:0-3633 GCA_044356795.1 Caulobacterales bacterium | reverse complement strand
CCGTAAAGCCGTCGGTCGTCCGTGCGACTTCCACCGCATGGCGCCCGCTCGGTTCGCCACCGCGATAAACCGCAAACTCCAACCGCCCCGGCGACACCGCATGCGCCGCGCCGATCGCCCCCATCGACGCCAGAACGCCAGCAGCCACTGCCACGCCAAACCGCTTGATCATAAATTGTCTCCTCGTCTCGATCAGCTGGCGAATAAGCGCGCTGCGAGCCGTTGTTTCCAATCTGAAAGCCGCCAAGATCCATCCATCGAGATCAGGCATATGCAGTCGCCGTGCGCGCCGGCGCGCGGGGAATGGCTGTGACCGGGGCCGGCCAAAACAAGATCGCCGCGCTGATGCACGCCGCTTTCATCCACCAGTTCGCCGCGCAGCACGAGTGTGAGTTCAATTCCGTCGTGATCGTGGCGCGGCGCTTCGCGGTTGGGCGCCACACGCAGCAGCGACGCCCCTTGCGCCGACAAACGGTGACGCCGGATTCCGGGCGCCAGCCAACCCCAGCGCAAGGCGTCAGGCTCATGCAGCGCCAGCGCGATACGTTCCGCGCTGGTGTCGCGTCGCCAGGTGCGCCGTGGGCGCGCCCTGGCATGGCGCGGCAAAAACGCACTCCCCATCGCCGCCGGCTCGAGCGCATCCAGCAAGGCGCCGCCGGCGATATCGGCGGTGTCGATCAACGCCTGCGCCTGTGGCCGCAAAGCGACGTGCACACTGACCACGAGAGCCTCCGCCCGCGACAGGGCGCCGACGGCATAGTCAAGCAGCAACGCGGTGTAGGCGTCAGTGTCCGGCGCATCCAAAGCGCGGTGATCGGGGTCAAGCAGCGTCATGTGGTCGTGTGTACGCGCCAGTGTTGCGGATGGATCATCGCCTGGTGCGCCGCCGAGAAACGCCTGCGACAGTGATTGCGTTGCGCCAACCGCACCGTTAATCCTGAACCCATGCAGCGTCCTGAGAGCCCCCTGATTGACGCCGCCGCGCTGTTGGCGCGGCTTGACGCCCCCGATGTCCGCATCGTCGATGCGACTTGGTTTCTCCCCGATGACCCGCGCGACGCCCGTGCACTGCACGGTAACAGCCGGATTCCTCGAGCGGTGTTTTTCGATCTTGACGAAATCGCTGACACGACCAGCACTCTGCCGCACATGCTGCCGTCGCCGGAGAAGTTTGCCTCACGGATGCGGCGTATGGGAATCGGCGATGGCGCGCGGATCGTGGTTTATGATCGGATCGGGATTTTTTCCGCCGCCCGTGTCTGGTTGACGTTCCGGGCGATGGGCAAAGAGGATGTCGTTGTGCTGGATGGCGGTCTGCCCGCCTGGGAAGCCGCCGGAGGCCCATTGGAGGACGGCCCGCCGATGCGGCCCATGGAGCGCCACTTTACCGCCCGCTTCCGGCAAGATCTCGTGCGCCCCTTCGCTCAGATGCGCGCCCTGGTGGATAGCGGCGCAGCCGCCATCCTGGATGCGCGCCCAGCCGCCCGCTTTCTGGGCGAGGTGGACGAACCACGCTCTGGCCTCAAACGCGGCCGCATGCCGGGCGCGGTCAATATCCCATGGTCCAGCCTGACGGGGCCGGACGGACGCATGCTGGCGAGGGCGGCGCTACAGCAAATCCTGGCGCCGGTTTTGGCGGATACCCGGCCGGTGGTGGCCACATGCGGCTCTGGGGTGAGCGCTGCGGTGATCGCCCTGGCGCTGGCGCAGCTGGGCCGATGGGACGTGAGCCTCTATGACGGCGCCTGGGCGGAGTGGGGCGCGCGCGACGACACCCCGATCGTGACCGGCAGCTGACACAACGCGTCATGGCAGCCCCCCCCAACACCCCGCGCGACGTCTCCACGCGGCTTGCCCATGTCGGGCGCGATCCACGCCGACAGCAAGGTGCAGTGAACCCGGCGATTCAGCGCGGGTCGACGGTCGTCGCAGAGACCGCCGATGAGCTATACCGCCCGGGCGCGGTCACTTACGGCCGCGAGGGCTTCCAGCTGCATCGCGATCTGGAGGCCGCGTTTGTCGCCATCGAGGGCGGCGCGGGGGCGACGCTGGCGCCATCGGGGCTTGCGGCGTGTACGCTGGCGCTTTTGAGCGTGGCGCAAGCCGGCAAGCGTTTGCTGGTCAGCGACAGCGTATACGGCCCCACCCGGCGCTTCTGCGACACCGTGCTGAAGCGGATGGGCCTGAACACCACATACGCCCAGCCGCGGATCGGGGCTGATATTGGCGCACTCCTGACGCCGGAAGTGGGTGTGGTGATGCTGGAATCGCCGGGCTCGATGACCCTGGAAATCCAGGATGTGCCTGCCATCGCAGCCGCGGCAAGGGCGGTCGGCGCGCGCATAGTGATCGATAACACCTGGAGTGCCGGCCTCGTCTTTCAGCCGCTGGCGCATGGCGCTGATCTCAGCATCCAGGCCGCCACCAAGTATCAGGCCGGCCATGCCGATGCGTTTATGGGCGCCGTGATCGCTGCAACCCCAGCGCTCGATGATGCGGTGCGCCAGACCGCCAAGGCGCTTGGCCTTGCCGTCGCCGCCGAGGACGTTTTTCTCACACTGCGCGGGATCCGCACCCTACCCGTGCGCTTCGCCCGTCAAGCGGAAAGCGCGTTGACGGTGGCGCGGTGGCTGCATACCCACCCCGCGGTCGCGCAGGTTTTGCATCCCGGCCTGCCCTCCCATCCCGATCACGCGCTTTGGGCGCGGGACTTTTCCGGCGCCTCGGGCCTGTTTTCCGTGGTCTTACGCCCGGCCCCGCCGGCCAAGGTTTCGGCGCTGATGGAGGCTTTATCGCTGTTCGCGATGGGCTTTTCCTGGGGCGGCTACGAAAGCCTCGTGCTGCCGTGCGATCCGCAGATCAAGCGGACGGTCGAACCCTGGCGGGCGCAAGGGCCTCTGGTCCGGTTCTCGATTGGGCTTGAGGACCCGCAGGACCTGATCGCCGATCTCGCGCAGGCCCTTCAGGCGCTGGACGCGTAGGCGCAGCGCGCGCGGCGTAAAATCGTGACGAGGAAAACTCTGGTGATGGTGGGCGCGGCAGGGTTCGAACCTGCGACCCCTGCGGTGTGAACACAGTGCTCTTCCACTGAGCTACGCGCCCGATCGGGGAGCGCCTCCATAAGCGGGCGCGCGCGGCGGGTCAAGTGAGGCTGGCCGCCAGGGCAGGCTCACTCAAAGCACCACGGATTTGGCTGGGTGACTGGGGCGGCAAATCGGATTCTATGGGTTAGCCATCCGCATGGGAGGGCCGGTCATGGTTCGAACATTTTGGGACGCCTTGGGTGAGATCGAGGACAAGCGCGGGCGCAAGGGACGCCAATACAGTCTGCAATCGCTGCTTTGCATCTCGATCGCGGCGATGCTGGCTGGCGCCAACGATCTGATCGCGATTTTTCGCTGGGGCCGCCGACTGAAGCCGGAAGCGTTGCGTGGTGCGTGTATTCGGCATCGATAGCGGGCAGGCCCCATGCCACGCGACCTATCATTATTTTTTCCAATCCCTGGATGCGGATTCCGGGCCACTTCGGCCAGCGATTCCGAGATGGGCGTCGGCCACCGGTTCCGACATGGACTTCGGCCAGTTTGTCGTTAAGGCGGCGGCCGGTGTTCCGAGATGGACATCGGCCAGTCT
>JBIKVO010000043.1:0-12836 GCA_044356795.1 Caulobacterales bacterium | reverse complement strand
GACCAAAAAGGACAACCGCAATCGGACTGTCACCACCGTGTTCCCGCTGGGCGCGGTGTTGAAGGAAGGCAGACCCGGCGCATATGTGGTGCGGATCATTGACGCGTCGCCCAGCGCCGGTGCAACCGCGCAAGACAATGATCGCCCAGCCGCCGCTGTTCGCTGGATCTTGTACACTGACATCGCGATGCAGACGTTTGAGGGCGCGACTGGTTTGGATGTCGTGGCCCGCAGCCTGCAAACTGCGCGGCCATTGAGCGGCGTGACTTTGACGCTGGTTGCTCAGAACAATGATGAACTGGCCCGCATCGTCACCGACAGTCAGGGCCATGCGCGGTTTTCGAATGCGCTGATGGCGGGCGAGGGCGCGCTCGCGCCGCGATATGTGATGGCGTATGGCGGAGGCGGCGATTTTGCGGCGTTGGACCTGCAACGCGCCACACTTGATTTGTCAGATCGCGATGTTGATGGACGCGCCATGTCCGGCGACATCGACGCTTTCATGTTCACTGATCGCGGCATTTATCGCCCAGGCGAAGATGTGTGGTTGAACGGCATGATCCGCGATGCCGCCGCCCGTGCTGTGATCGATCGCAAATCATCCCTGGTGATTACGCGCCCGAACGGCACGGAGGCCGAACGGCGCCGTTTGTTGCAAGCGGTCGAAGCCGGCTCGGTCATTCAGCGCTACACCATTGGGCGTGCAGCGCCGCGCGGCGTGTGGACCGCGCGATTGGAAGTTGACGGCCAGAAGGCGCCGGCCGGAGAAGTCAGTTTTTCGGTGGAAGACTTTGTGCCGCAGCGTTTGCGCGTGTCTGTCACGGCGCAAGAAGGCCCAGTCGGGCCCGGCCAGTCGCGCGCGATTTCTGTTGACGCGCAATATCTTTATGGCGCGCCGGGCGCTGGCTTGACCGTGGAGGGTGAGGCGCGCCTGCAGGTCGATCCCAATCCATTCCGCGATCCATCGCTGAAAGATTTTGCGTTTGGCCGTCCCGGCGAGACCTTTGAGGAAAAGTTCATTCGCCTGGATCGCACCACAACAGACGGTGCGGGCAAGGCGCAATTATTGTTCTCGCTGTCAGATCCGCCTGACACCACCTTACCATTGCGCGCCGTGGTGGTGGCAAGTGTGGCCGAGCCTGGCGGGCGCACTGTTCGAGAGAGTTTTCGCATCCCGGTGCGCACGCAGGCGCTGTATATCGGCGTGCGGGCCAGATTTGATGCCTATCGCATCAATGACGGCGATAAGGCGGAGTTTGAGATCACGGCCCTCAATGCAGCCGGAGAGCGCGCGCCTTCGCGCGTAACTTGGCAGATTGTCGAGGAAGACTGGAACTACGATTGGTACCTTGAAGACGGTCGCTGGAAATGGCGGCGTTCGGGGCGCGATATTCCGGTCGCAGGGGCGCAGGGCGTCACGCCGATCGCAGCAAACGCCTTTGCGCTGATCACTCAGGAGAAATTGCGGTCTGGCAGTTATCGCCTAATCTTGAAAAATGATTCCGGTGTGGTTGTTGCCGAGCGCCGCTTTGGCGTCGGTTGGGGCGGTTCAGCCGGAGACGCCGACACGCCGGACATGGTGTCTATCATCCCGCCCGTGGAGCCGGTAGCCCCGGGTGGTTCGGTGCGGGTGCACATCAAGCCGCCTTATGCGGGCGAGGCGCAAATCGTCGTCGCCACCGATCGCGTGATCGAAATGCGCACCGTGTCGGTGCCGGCTGGGGGGCGCGCGATTGATCTGCGCGCGGATCGCAGCTGGGGCGCAGGGGCCTATGTGCTTGTCACCGTCATGACCCCGCGCGATCCCGCCGGTCGCAATGCAACCCCCGTCGTGCCGCGTCGCGCCGTCGGCGTCGGCTATGTCATCGTTGACACTCAAGCACGCACCTTTTCGGTGGATATTGGCAAAGGTTTGGGCGTTGTGCGGCCCCGCGAACGGGTGAATGTACCGGTTGAGATCACCGGCGGCCCGCGCGAGCGTGTGCGCATGGTCATGGCGCTGGTGGATGAGGGCGTTCTCGCGCTCACGAAATTTAAATCGCCTGATCCGGCCGCCCATTATTTTGCGCGGCGCGCCTTGGGCGTTGGCGTGCGCGATGATTATGGCCGCTTGCTGAATCCCAATCTCGCCGCCGCATCGACGCCGCGTCAAGGCGGCGATAGTTTGGGCGGTGAGGGCCTTTCGGTGGTCCCGACAAAAACGCTCGCATTGTGGTCTGGCCTGGTGAATGTGCAAAACGGCCGCGCCGTTGTGCCCATCGACATGCCCGACTTTAATGGTGAGCTGCGCTTGATGGCGGTGGCCTATTCCGACACCGGTGTTGGCGCTGGCGCGAAGGCATTGACAGTGCGCGATCCCGTGGTGGCGGAGCTATCCTTGCCTCGCTTTCTCGCGCCCGGCGATGACGTGTTTGGCGCCTTGACGATCACCAATGTCGAAGGACCAACCGGCGCCTATGCCGTAAGCCTCGTTGGCCAAGGCGCCGCCAATCTCGCGGTTGATCCGATCCGCGTCTCGCTCAGTCCCGGACAGCAGCATATCGTGCGCGTACCGATCCGTGGCGGCGCGCCTTCGATCGGGCGTATCGGCTTGACGCTGAATGGCCCGCAAGGTTTTGCGGCTGTCAACCGCAGCTACGACATCCAATCGCGGACGCCGTTCCTGCCGATCACCGAGGTGCAGGTGGCGCAGCAGCGGCCCGGTGAGTCGTTCACGCTCGGTGCAGATGCGCTGGCGCGGTTTGCACCAGGCGATGGCGCGGTGAGTGTCTCCTATGCGCAGCTGCGCGGGCTTGATCCTGCGCCCCTTTTGAAAAGTTTAGAGCGTTATCCTTATGGCTGCACCGAGCAGTTGGTCTCAGTGGCAATGCCGCTTCTGTACGCCAATATGCTGGCCCAATCAGCGGGGCAACAGGCCGATCCACGGCTCAATCCACGCCTGAATGAGGTGGTGACGAAAGTTCTCGATCGGCAAACCCCGGATGGCGCCCTTGGCCTGTGGCGTGCCGGCGACAACGCGGCGTCGCCTTGGCTCGGCGCTTATGCGATGGACTTCCTGCAACGCGCGCGATCGGCCGGGCTTGCGGTGCCGCAAGCCGCGCTCGACAGTGGTTATCAGGGGTTGCGCTCTGTTGCGCGGCTCGATGACTTTGGCAGCGTCGCCTACGCGTTTGACGTTTGGGGTTATCCCGGCAACACTGATACGCCTGATCTGCTGCGCTCCCGCGCAAGCGCCTACGCGCTTTATGTGCTGGCAAAAGGCGGCAAAGCCGATATTGGTCAGGTGCGCTATTTCCACGATGCGCGCCTCAGCAAAGAGCCTTCGCCATTGGCGCGGGCGCAGATTGGCGCTGCACTGGCGTTTCTGGGCGATCGCGCCCGCGCCCGCAGCGCGTTTCGAATGGCCGAAGAAGCCTGGATGCGCGGCTATCGCAATACTGGCGACTATTATCAAACGCCCGTGCGCGATCTTGCCGGCATGGTTGCGCTGGTGGCGGAAGCCGCCGCGGGCCCCAACCCAGACAGTGAATTGTCCGCGATGTTGGATCGCTTGACGCGTCGTTTGGAGATGGATGCGCCACCGGCACAATCTCTGATGACACAAGAACAAGCGCAGATGCTGCTGGCGGCGAATGCGTTGATCGCGCGGGCGCAGGCGATGAATGTTTCGCTGAATGGCCAAGCCGGCGGCCCCGCCTGGGGCTATGATGCGCTGGCCTCTTTGCTGAACCGTGGTGCGACATTCCGCAATGACGGTCAGGGCCCTCTGTGGCGATCCCTGACATTTGCCGGCGCACCGCTGACAGCGCCGTCGGCCTCCGCGCAGGGACTGACAATCGACAAAAGCCTGCGCACCCTGGCCGGCGGAGCGGTCAATCCGATGGCGATCAGGCAAGGCGATCGCATCGTTGTCGTGCTGTCTGGTGCGCCGCAGGGCCAACGCCTCGTGCCAGCCGTGATGATTGATCTGCTCCCGGCGGGCTTTGAAATCGAAAGCGTGCTTGGTCCGGCAGATGGCGTGGGCGCGGTACAGTGGGACGGCCGACGCAATGACGGTCCGTTTGCGTGGGTTGGGGCGATCACCGCCGCCAATGTCACAGAAAGTCGCGACGATCGGTTCGTCGCCGCTGCGGATCTGCGTGGGCAGAGCTTTACGCTGGCCTATGTGGTGCGCGCTGTAACGCCTGGAACCTTCACCAATCCTGGCGCTGTGGTGGAGGATATGTACAAACCCGGCGTGTTTGGCCGCTCCGGCCCGAGCCAAATCCGCATCACGCCACAGGGCTAGCCGATGCGCAGACAGGCCCGCGGGCGCAGTTTGGATCTGGCGTTAAGCCTGTCGACCAAATGTGGGCTTGCGGGCGTGATCTTCGTGTTTCTCAGCCTGTTTGTGCTGGATGGGATTTTTCCGCCGCCCTTGGAGCGCGCAGCCGCTGGTTCGCCCGTCGTGCTGGATCGCGAGGGACAATGGCTGCGTGGGTTCACCACTGCAGAGGGGCGGTGGCGGCTGGCGGCGCGTCTCGATGACGTTGATCCGGAGTTTTTGCGCCGCGTTGTGGGGGTGGAGGATGCGCGTTTTCGTATGCATCCGGGTGTGGATCCGATCGCCTTGGCGCGTGCGACTATTGCGTTTGTTCGCTCCGGTCGGGTGACGCAGGGCGGCTCTACCATCACCATGCAGCTGGCGCGGCTTATCGAACCACGCGAACGCACGATCGGGGCAAAGCTGATCGAAATTCTGCGCGCATTGCAGATTGAGCGGCGGCTCTCAAAAGACGCCATCCTTGAGGCCTATCTGACGCTTGCCCCCTATGGCGGCAATTTGGAAGGCGTGCGCGCCGCCAGTCGCGCCTATTTCCGTCGCGATCCGACCGCGCTGTCGGATGCGGAAATGGCGCTGCTGGTCGCGTTGCCGCAGGCCCCGGAAGCACGCAGACCCGATCGTGCACCGCACATGGCAAAACGTGCGCGCGACGCCATCCTCGATCGCTTCGCCGCCACGGGCATGATCGACATCGCGCGCGCCGAAGAGGGCAAGGGCGAAGCAATGCCGGATCGCGCGCCGTTTCCTGTTGCCGCAGCGCAGTTTTCGCAAACCAGCGTGGCTCAGGCGCGCGATTCTGGCGCGGTGTTGCGCACAACGATTGATCGTCCGCTGCAGCAAAGCCTAGAGGCGCTGGTGGCGCGCCATCTTGCGGACGAGAGTGATGACGTCAGCGCCGCAATCCTGGTGGTGGAGATCGCTGGGCGTAAGGTGCGCGCCAGCGTTGGCGGCGGCATGGGACGCGCTGGCGCGTTTCTTGACTTGACGCGGGCAGTGCGTTCTCCCGGCTCAACGCTGAAGCCGTTTGTGTACGCGCTAGCGATGGATGATGGGTTTGCTGCGCCGTCGACACTGGTCGAAGACATGCCGCGGCGCTTTGGGGGATATCTGCCCGAGAATTTCGACAAGCGGTTTCGTGGAGAAGTGCGCATCGCTGAAGCCTTGCAGCACAGCTTGAACCTGCCGGCGGTCGCGGCGTTGGAGCGGGTTGGCGCTGCGCGGTTTGAGGCGACGTTGCAGGCCGCTGGCGCGCGCGTTATCTTGCCGCGGCAGCCGGATATTGAGCCCGGCCTTGCTTTGGCTCTCGGCGGCGTTGGCATGACGCTGGCAGATTTAACAATGTTGTATGCAGGGCTCGGGGATGGCGGCATGGCGCGGCCATTGACGTGGCGGGGTGAACCGCAGTTTGGCGGCTATCGCTTTACGCGGCCCGAAACGGCGCAGAAAATCCTCGGGGTCTTGGCGGCAACGCCAAGTCCGGCGGGCCGCGCCCCAAATGCGCTGGCGGCGGGCGCCCCGCAAATCGCCTTCAAGACCGGGACATCATATGGCTTTCGCGATGCGTGGGCGATGGGTGTTGGTGAGGGGTTTGCTGTTGGCGTTTGGCTTGGTCGGCCCGACGGTGCGCCGCGCCCTGGTGTGATGGGCCGCACACAAGCGCTGCCTTTGTTGTTTGATGTGTTCGATCGCTTGAGCCCCGCAGGCCAAACCTTGATGGAGCCTTGGGCGCGGGAGCGCGCGCCCCCAGGCCAGGCCCAGTTGGAAACCGCCGCCAGCGCCGATGCGCCGCGCATTCTGTTTCCGCCGGATGGCGCGCAGGTCCTGGCGGCGGATCTCACTGCGGGCGATGCATCGGATGCAACCGTCGCGCGGGGTTTTTCATTGTCTTCGCAGGGCGGTCGTTCACCTGTCACATGGTACGTCGAAGGCGCGGCGATCGCGCGGGAAGAGAGTTCCGGGCGCGCAATTTGGCGGCCGCGCGCGCCTGGCTTTTATGAAGTGGCGGTGGTCGATGCGGATGGGCGGCGCGCGGTGTCGCGCGTGCGCGTGATCGCCAGCGCGCCGTGATCAATCACCAAACACTCAAGCCAGAAATTATGGGGTGATGAACCCGCCCCGCGCTGTGCGCGGCCCGCGTTGCACCAATAAGTCGTCACACGCTGCGAGTGCGAAATTGATCGTCAGGCGATGATCAATGCCATGGGCTTCGTCGTCGGAAATGGTGAGATGCAATTCCTGCAGCAAAGCAGCGATATCCGGGCGATCACGCAGGCGCGCCAATTGCGCGATGACATCCACATCCCGCGCAAAGGCCGCCAGACCCTGTGGCCCGACCGCATCGATCATACGCATTTTCAGACGGCGCAAGCCTGCGGCCATGGTTGGCGGTCCGCCCAGAAAGTTCGCCCGACGCCGATCCAGCAAGCGAAAGCTAGTCGCCCGGCGGCGGCGATCTGGTCCGAAATAAGAGGGGTAATCGACCCAAGTCATGGCTGTCATCCGCGCTGCAACCATCTGCTGTTAACAGTCGCCATGATGGCCCTTTGTCATTAAGCCGAGGTTTAAAGACGGCAAAACTCGCTTGAACCGGTTTATTGGGCGCAGCGTATAGGCAGCCTACAGGCAGCCTACAGGGAGCCTACAGGGAGCCTACAGGGAGCCTACAGGCAGCCTAAAGGGAGCCTACAGGGAGTGCGCCGGTGACTTGGAAAAAAGCCTTTAACCAAACGAGCACGACCAGCGTATCAGGCATGAAGAGGCGCCATCGCACGAGAAATCAGGCGCCAGCTTTAACCAAGGCGGTGGCGCGATGACATGGCGGGGTGCGCGGACATTTGGCGCGTGCGATGGCATGAAGGGTTGTCCATGGATGTGATGCGTCGACTGGTTGCAGCCCTTGGCATTTGGTGTTTCAGCCTTGGCATGGCGAGCGCATCAACGGCTTTGGATTCTCTCGATGCGCTGTATGCGCGGTACATTGTCGCGGGTGAGGACGGCATCAATCGTGTCGCCTACAATGCTTGGAAGCAGGCGCCGGCGGATCGGGCGGCGCTTGATGCCGCCATCGCGGCCTTGACGCGCGAACGCCCATCACAGATGCCGAGCGCGGCGCAGTTTGCGTACTGGGCAAATTTATACAATGCGCTGACGCTGCAAGAGGTGTTGCGGCATTATCCCGTTGCTTCCATCCGAGACATAAAAAGCCGTGGTGTGCTGGATTTTGGCGCTTTGATCGGGCCCTGGAAGACGCATTTGGCGACCGTTGAAGGACGCCGCCTGTCGCTTGATGATATCGAGCACGGGATTATGCGCCCGACATTCCGCGATCCGCGCGTACATTATGCGCTGAATTGTGCGTCCATCGGCTGCCCGAACCTGCAGCACAGGGTGTTCCGCGCCGAGACGCTGGAAGCGCAGTTGGACGCAGCTGCACGCATCTTCATCAATCACCGCCGCGGCGTGCGTTTGGAAGGCGGACAGTTGCGCTTGAACAGCATTTACGACTGGTTCCGCATTGACTTCGGCGATGTATCCCGATTGCGCGCCCACCTTGTTCACTACGCCGAGCCTGATGTGCGCCGCGCCATCTTGGCGTCGACGCGCATTGCAGGCTACGATTATGACTGGCGCTTGAACGATGTGGGAACCCCGCGATGAAAGGCTGGACACGCTGGGCGCCTTTGGCGCTGGCAGCGGGCGCTTTGGCGTTCGTCATTGCAATGGGATGGCATCAGTATCTATCGCTGGATACGCTGAAAACACATCGCACTATCTTGTTGGAGTTTGTCGCGCAGCAGCCGCTTCTCGCAGGCGGCGCCTTTGTTGGCATCTATGTTTTGGCGGCTGCGCTGGCGGCGCCGGGCGTGTTGTGGCTGACGATTGCGGGCGGTTTTCTGTTTGGGTCATGGATCGGCGGCGGGGCGGCGCTTTTGGGCGCCTTGATTGGCGCTACGCTGTTATTCATTGCCGCGCGGGGCGCGTTGGCGCCCCTGCTGCAAAAGCAAACCAAAGGTTGGTTGCCGAAACTTCGCGATGGGTTTCAGGAAAATGCGCTGAATTACCTTTTGACATTGCGCCTCATTCCGCTGGCCCCGTTTGTGGTGGTGAATTTGGCGGCGGCTGCGTTCAATGTGAAGCTGCGCGACTTCATTTTGGCCTCCGGCGTTGGCATGGCGCCGGGCGCCTTTGTCTATGCAGCCATCGGATCGGGCCTGGGGGCGGTGCTTGATGCCGGCGGGACGCCAAATCTGTCCTTGTTCACCAATCCTGCCGTGTTTGGCCCACTGCTTGCGCTGGCGGCGCTGTCGCTTTTACCTGTGGTGATCAAGGCCTTGAAGCGAAAGCCGCAAACCCAATGAAGAAGACGTCATGAAGACCTTGAAGGCGGATCTTGCTGTTATCGGCGCGGGCTCTGGCGGATTGTCGGTGGCTTCGGGGGCTGCGCAATTGGGATTGCGCGTGGTGCTGTTCGAGCGCGGCGCAATGGGCGGCGATTGCTTGAATACTGGCTGTGTGCCGTCCAAGGCGTTAATCGCGGCGGCGCGGCGCGCACATCAGATGCGCACAGCAACACCGTTTGGCATTACCTCTGTATCGCCGCAGGTGGATTGGCGAGCGGTGCGCGCTCACATCAATGGAGTGATCGAAACCATCGCGCCGATCGATAGC
This sequence comes from Caulobacterales bacterium, assembly GCA_044356795.1. GTDB lineage: Bacteria > Pseudomonadota > Alphaproteobacteria > Caulobacterales > Aquidulcibacteraceae > JBIKVO01. The sequence continues at coordinate 3,844 of JBIKVO010000043.1, read as the reverse complement.
CAGGAACGCTTCGAGGGCCTCGGCTGCATCGTTGTTCGGGAACATGCACGGTTTGTGGGTCCGCGGACAGTGGAAAGCGACACTGTGCGCGTGGAGGCGCGGCGTATTGTGGTGGCTGCGGGCGGGCGCGCGGCGATCCCGGACATCCCCGGCATTGACGATGTTCGGGTTTTGACAAACGAAACGATCTTCCAGATTGACGCCCTGCCGTCGCATCTGGTGGTCTTGGGTGCAGGCCCCATCGGGGTGGAGCTTGGCCAGGCGTTTCGCCGCTTGGGCGCTGCTGTGACATTGATCGAGGCGATGGCGCCGCTTGGCCGATTTGATCCAGAATTGGCGGGGCTGGCGGTGGCGGGCCTTTCCCATGAAGGCGTGAACATCCGCCAGGGCGTGCGTGTTGTGCGGGTCGACCCTGATGGTGATGCAATCAGGCTGCTGCTGTCGGACGGCGAAACACTGCGTGCAAGCCATGTGCTTGCGGCAGCGGGGCGCACCGCGAATGTCGAGGGCCTCAATCTTGACGCCGCCGGCATCGCTTACACCGCCAAAGGCGTGCAAACCGATGACACCCTGCGCACCAGCAATCCGCGCGTCTGGGCGGTGGGCGATATCGCCGGGCGTGAGCAGTTGACGCACGCTGCGGGATGGCATGCCAGTGTGTTTGTGCGCCGGGTTTTGTTCCGTGCAGGCGGCAATGCTGCGTCCGCGCCCATGCCGGCGGCGGTTTATACCGATCCAGAACTGGCGCACATTGGCCTCACGGAAGCGCAGGCCCGCGAACGTCACGGCGACCGCGTCAAGGTCTCCCGGTGGCGTTTTGAGGAGAACGACCGCGCCCAGGCTGAACGTTCGACAGAGGGTTTGGTTAAGATTGTCATTGATGCGAAGGGCGCCATTCTGGGGGGCGGCATTGTTGGCGAGGGGGCCGGGGATTTGCTGCAGATTGTCGGGCTCGCGATGGCCAATGGCTTGAAATTGCGTGCCTTGACGGCCCAAATCGCCCCTTATCCGACCCGTGGCGAGGCGGTAAAGCGCGCCGCCAGTGCACATTTCGCGCCGCTGGTATTTGGTCCACGCGCCCGTGCCTTGGTGGGCTTTTTGAGTCGCCTGCCATGAGCCAAGCGCTTGAGCAGACCTGCGGCTTCCTGTTCATATCGGGGTCATGGTGGATCTGGGTCAGCCCCCCGCGCGGTCGACGGACGCTTGCGCGCAAGCCTCGAGGCAGGCCTTGAAGCCGATTTCGGGATTTGGCCGATTCCTTGGCAGTTTGGCCGGGCGTTTGCTGTTGCTGGCGGTGGTGTTCGTGCTGCTGGCGGAAGTGATGATTTTTGCGCCGTCTTTGGCCGATCATCACACCACATTGCTGCGGGAGCGGGTGAACGCCGCGCAGACGGCCGTTCTTGCGCTGGAAGCCGCGCCCGATGGCTCGATCAGCCAGGAATTAACCAATGAGATTTTGCGCAGCGCCGGGGTCAAGCTGGTTGCATTGAAGCGGGGCGATGAGCGCATTCTGCGCCTATCAGAGCCGTTGCCGGAAGACGCCGCAGATCGGATCGTTGCGATTGATCTGCGCACGGAAGCAGACTTCGACGCCGTCGCGCACGCGTTTCAATGCCTGATCGCTGCGCCGGGGCGCTTATTGCGCGTGATTGCAGCGCCACGCTTTGAAAGCGGTGAGTTCATTGAAGTGGTGATTGAGGAGGGGCCGCTGCAGCGCACCTTGCGTGAAGAGGCGTTGGTGATTTTGCGCTTTTCGTTGCTGTTGTCGCTGATGGTGGGGGCGCTGATTTATGTGACGCTGATTGTTTTCATTGTGCGCCCCGTGCGCCGATTGACAGACGGGATCGAGCGGTTTCGCGATCGGCCGATGGATGTGTCGGCGGGCTTTATCGCCAGCGACCGGGTTGATGAGATCGGCCGTGCAGAAACCGCGTTGGCGGATATGGAAAATCAAGTGCGCGCCGTGCTGCGCCAAAAAGAGCGTTTGGCGGGATTGGGTTCTGCGGTGGCCAAGATTGCCCATGATCTGCGTTCAAGCCTTGCTTCAGCGCAGTTGATCGCTGATCGCCTCGCTGCGTCCGGTGAGCCGCAGGCAGAAAAACTTGCGCCGCGATTGGAGAAGTCGATTGAGCGCGCAACAGGCCTCGCAGAGGCAGCCTTGCGCTATGGCAGGGGCGATGCGCCGGCGGTATCGATTGGCGCTTTGGTGGTCAAGACTTCGCTGGAAGAAGCCTTGGAAGAGGGGATTACAGGTTATGACGGCGTCGTTGGCAGTATCGATGTAAATCCAACACTGGCCGCATACGCCGATGCCGACAACACCCACCGCATTCTTGTAAACCTGATCCGCAATGCGGCGCAGGCGATCCGATCGGTGAAGTCGGAAGGCGCGGTGCGCTTGACGGCCGCGCGCCTAGCGGACGCCGTGGCAATCACGGTCAGCGATGATGGCCCTGGCGTGCCTGACCGTGTACGCGCCGCGCTGTTTGAGCCGTTCGCGACTGGGCGCCCGCAAGGCGGCACCGGGCTGGGATTGGCGATCGCACGGGAATTGGCGCGCGCGCAGGGCGGCGATCTTGTGTTGGAGACTACGCCCCCTGGCGCGGGCGCCTCCTTCACTTTGACGCTGCCGTCGCGCGCGCAACGGGAGTAAGGCGGTCGTTTGTCAGATTGCGCCGCGTCAGATCACGGCGCCGGTAGCGACGCACGCTTTCGCCACCCTTCATGCGCCACAAACAGCCCCGCCGCGATCAAGGCCGTCGCCAGCAGCGCGTTTGGCGCCAAGCGCTCCCCAAACAGGAGCGCGCCCACCGCCACCGCCCACACGGGAATGGCGAAATTCGTCTGCGTGACAAAAGCCGGCCCCGCTGTGTGCACCAGATGGAAATAAGCGACGCTGGCGATCGCCGTCGGTCCGATCGCAAGCGCGGCGATCATGCCCCAGCCCACCAGATCCGGCAGTCCGCCGCCGAGCGCGGCATGGATGGCGAAGGGTGACGAAAATACCGCGCCGAAAAAGGTCCAACCGGCGGCGGCCTGCAAAGCGGGGATGGCTGGGCCTGCACGCGCAATCAGCGTATTCACCGCGTATGAAATCGCTGCGCCCGCTGCCGCCAACTGGCCAACTAAAGTTGCACCGCCAAGATTGGTCAGCGCTTCCACACCCATCAAGGCCAACACGCCGGCAAAACCCAATGCCAGCCCGATGAGACGCCACACCGTGACGCGATCACCGCGCGTCACCAATGGCGCTGTCACACCCACAAGGATCGGCGTGATCGCAGCGATGATGCCGGCGAGGCTGGAGTCGATGCTGACTTGCGAGAAGCTGAGCAGGGAAAACGGGATCGCCGCGCCAAACAAGCCCAGCACAGCCAGTTTCCCCGCGACGCCATGCATCCGCGCCGGTTCTTGTCCGCGCGCGCGCCGCCACGTCAAAAATGCATAGAGCAGGGCGGTCGCGATCCAGAGCCGACCCGCCACAATCACCCACGGATCGGCGCCATGCTGCAGCGCCAGCTTAACCATTGCATAAGCCGACCCCCAAAGCGCCACGCACAGCACAAACAGCACCCAACTTTGCGCACCAATCCGTTGCATGGCCCCACCTGAATAGCGCCCCTGAAACGCGCACTCCGACTAAACGCCAAGTGAGCCGTTTGCTCAATCGCGCGTTTCACGCCGGTGCGCCCTTGCCAGGCATCGGGAAATCATGTCCTTGGGCAATGGGCCACCCGCTCCCAACGGCGGGCAGCCCATCTGCGAGGATGGGAGACAATCTGATGAGCATCGTTCCGCCGAAGCCCGGCGTGAAACCCGCTGACGCCCGCTTTTCTTCGGGCCC
>JBIKVO010000355.1:0-3675 GCA_044356795.1 Caulobacterales bacterium | reverse complement strand
AAAACCAAAGGCATCGCCATGATCCGCACTGCCGGGCCGGGCAGCGTTTGGGAAGGCCCCAAGGGCCTGCGGGTGGGCGCGCCGTTCACAGCGGTTGAAAGCTTGAATGGGCGCATGTTCATGACGACCGGCTTTTTCTGGGATTATGGCGGGCGCGTGACCAATTGGGGCTCCGACGGCGCATTCGCGGTGCAGGAAGACGGCTGCGGGATTCTTGCCGCCTTTGACAGCCCCAGCGATCCCAACAAGACCGTGCCGGAACTGATTGGCGACCGGGTCTTTTCCTCACAGGTCGCCGCGATCCGCGCGCTTAATCCGAAGGTGCGCGAGATTGGGCTTGGCTATCCGCAGCCGGACTGATCGCGGCCGCGCAGGCCGCCAGCGCGGCCTGCCACGCCAACATGATGGACAGGTGCCGGGCGGGATATTCGCGCACCCCCTCCAAGTGGCGCAACTCCCAGAACCGGCCGGCCGGCGGCGGCCCGCCCTCTTTCAACATGGCGCGCAAAGCCTCCAATGCGTGGGCAATCTCGGCCGGCGTCGCGCCGATCCCAGATCGCGCCAACACCGCAGCGCTTGCCTGCCCCAGCGCGCACGCCTCCACCTCGAGCGCGAGATCGCCGATCACGCCATCCGCCATGCCCACATCCACACGCACCGTGGAGCCGCACACCCGCGAATGACGCATGGCCGATCCGTGCGGGGCTGCAAGGCGACCGATATGGGGGATCTCCGACGCCAGTTCGAAAATACGGGGATGGTACAGGTCAAACATCAGCGCCCTGATATAGGCCTGATCGGGCCCGCCTGCGAGACCATCGCTGCAAGGGCGATCATCCAGCGCCCGCACCCGCGACAGGCGCGCAAGCCGGCATGATCATGGAGCGACGCAGTTCAAACAAGGCAAAACAGGGGCGCCCTCGCGTTCACGGGTTTGCCGGCGACAGGATTGATCGGCGCTTTCCACACTTTTGCCGCGCGGCGGGACGCACGCAAAGCCTTCCGCGTTCTGATCCGCCATCGCGCGCGACAACGCCGCCCCCACCGGCAGGGATTGCCAATATGGCCCCCAAAGCGCTGCTCCACAGGATTGGCGGAGGCGGTGCGCCCGTCGCCACGATCAATCGGGCCAGACGCCGCAGCCACCCTGCGCGGCGAAGCGGCCGGGGCCTGCGGCGAAGGCGAACGCGCCGCCATGATGGTTTCGCAGCCAACCAAAGCGCCGGCGAGAAGAACAATCGCGATCAGCGTCACCACGGGTTTGCCGCATTGACACGCGCAAATGTGACTTGCTTGCCAATCACAGCGCGGCGGGATCGATCAGCGCGCCCGCCACCGCCGCCGCCGCCGCCATGGCCGGACTCATCAGATGGGTGCGGGCGCCGCGCCCCTGACGGCCTTCGAAATTGCGGTTCGACGTGGACGCCACCCGCTCGCCCGGCGCGGCCTTGTCCGGGTTCATGCCCAAGCACATCGAACAGCCAGGCTCTCGCCACTCAAAGCCGGCCGCGCGAAACACCGCATCGATGCCTTCGTCCTCTGCCTGCGCGCGCACAAGCCCCGACCCCGGCGCCACCATCGCCCGCACCCCCGCAGCGACCGTCCGTCCACGGACGATCTCGGCAGCGGCGCGCAAATCCTCGATGCGCCCATTGGTGCAGCTGCCGATGAAGACACGATCGATCTTCAACCCGCTCAACTTTTGGCCCGGCGATAAACCCATATAAGCCAGCGCACGCGCCGCAGTTTCGCGCGCCACAGGATCAAAGACATGGGCGGGATCGGGCGTCTCACCGTCAATCGCCACGCCCTGATCAGGGCTCGTGCCCCATGTGACGCGCGGCTTGATTGCCGACGCATCAATGACAATGGCGCGATCAAACACGGCGTCATCATCGGAATGCAGCGTTTTCCAATAAGACAGCGCGTGCGCCCATCCGCCGCCTTTCGGCGTCGACGGCCGGCCCATCAAATAGGCAAAGGTGGTTTCATCTGGCGCAACAAGTCCCGCGCGCGCGCCAGCTTCAATGCTCATATTGCACAGCGTCATGCGGCCTTCCATCGACAGCGCCCGCACCGCTTCGCCGCAATACTCCGCCACAAAGCCCGTCCCGCCGGCCGCCCCGATTTCAGCGATGAACGCCAGCGCCATGTCTTTCGCCGTCACCCCCGGGGCCAAGGCGCCGCGAAATTCCACCCGCAGATTTTTCGATTTGCGCGCCTTCAGCGTTTGCGTCGCCAGCACATGCTCAACCTCGCTGGTGCCGATGCCGAAGGCCAAGGCGCCAAACGCGCCGTGGGTGCTGGTGTGACTGTCGCCGCAGACAATCGTCATGCCAGGCTGGGTGCGGCCCTGCTCTGGCCCGACCACATGCACGATGCCGTTGCGCACATCGCCCATCGGGAAAAATGTGATGCCGGCCTGGGCCACATTGCGCGCCAGCGTTTCAAGCTGCGCGCGGGCCTCGCTGTCTTGGACGGCCGCCACACCAAGGCTTTGGCCTTCGGTTGGCGTGTTGTGATCCGCGACGGCCAGCGTCAAATCCGGGCGGCGCACCGCACGCTTGGCGGCGGCCAGCCCGGCAAATGCCTGCGGCGTCGTCACCTCATGGATGAGGTGCAGATCGATATAGAGCAGCTGCCCGCCATCAACATCGCCAACGATGTGAGACTGCCAAATCTTGTCGTACAAAGTGTATCCGGCCATGGTGCGGTTTTGGCCGCCAGCGACGGGCTTGGCAAGCCGGGTGATCGCGGCTTGGCGGATCCGGAGATATAGTTTAACGTTAAACCATATCGATCCGTGTTGAATTGGAGCTCGACCATGCCCTCGCGTCGTGGATTTCTCACCCTGGCCGGCGGCGGCGTCGTTCTGGCGGCAGGCGCGGCGGTCGGATTGACGGCCTTTCCCATCGGCTTGCCAAACCCAGCGGCAGCCTGGGTCGATCCGGGCGCCGGCGAAAGCGACATCCGCCGCAAGGCGCTCAGCTATGCGCTGCTTGCCCCCAACCCGCACAATATGCAGCCCTGGCGGGCCGATCTGCGGGAAGCCCATGTCATCACCCTGTCGCTGGATACCACCCGCCTGCTGCCGGCGACCGATCCCGATGGGCGCCAGATCATCATCGGCTGCGGCGCCTTTCTGGCGCTGTTGGAAATGGCGGCAAAGGCCTTTGGCGCCAGCACCCAAACCATCGTCTGGCCCATGGGCGAGCCGCCTTCGCGCCTGGATGATCGCCCTTTCGCGCGGGTGACTTTGGCGCCGGCGCCGCCCGCACAAGACCCGCTGTTTGCCCATGTGCTGCAGCGGCGCACCAATCGCGCGCCCTATGATCTCGCCCGCATCCCCGCCAAAGCAGACCTTGCCGCCATCACCGCGCAAGGCGCGATTGATGGGCTGGTCACGGCGGCGGCCGCCACCGATGAAAACCAAGTCGGGCAAATCCGCGACATCGTGTGGCGCGGCTGGCTGCGCGAGTTGGCGACGCCGGCCGCACATCAAGAAAGCATCGATGTGATGCGGATCGGCGATCGCGCCATCGCTGCACATCGCGACGGCATTTCCCTAAGCGGCCCGATGATCAATGTCTTGAGTGCGGTTGGCATGATCACCCGAGACAGCCTGTCTGATCCGCAATCGGCAGCATCGCAACAGGGCGCAGCGCAATGGAAAGC
>JBIKVO010000354.1:0-3677 GCA_044356795.1 Caulobacterales bacterium | reverse complement strand
ACTCCGACGACTTGTCCACTGAGGTGAAACGTTCCTCGTATTCCATGCCTCCCAATCGCGTTGCAGGGCTTGCACGATTTCTGGGCGACGATCCGCGAGATTGATTTTTTCTCCCGGGTCCGTTGAGAGGTCGTAGAGCAAAACCCACTGGCCAAGCGGGGACACCGCTGCCGGCATTCCATCTGGTCGCAAGGAGCGGGCAAGATCGTCTCCCGCGCCCAGCACTTCATTGGTCTTGTTGACGACGATCATTTTCCATTGGCCGCGGCGCACAATATGTGTCGGCCCCATCCGCCAGAACAATGCCCGTTGCATGTTGAGTGTCCCGCTCGCAAGTGCGGACGCCAAATCGACGCCCTCAGCACCCTCATGCCTAACGCCTGCCGCCGCTGCTGCGGTCGCTGCAATGTCCAATGAGCTGACCGGCGCCGATTGCACGCTGGCCCCAAACCGCGCAGGCCAACTGACAAGGTAAGGAACGCGAATGCCACCATCCCAAGGAAAGCCTTTCCAGCCGCTCAACTCGCCGTTTGAGCATGCCCCCCCGACATAACTTGCGCATCCGTTGTCACTGATGAAGAAGATGAGCGTATTCTCATAAAGGCCCTGTTGCTTCAGTGTCGCAATCACTCGACCGACACCGTCATCAAGGGACGTCACCATCGCCCGATAGACGTGATCATATTCGTCTTTCGGGTTGCTGATGCGCGCGAGATACTTCTCCGTTGCTTGCAGCGGCGTGTGCGGCGCGGTGTAAGCAAGATAGAGGAAAAACGGCGAGCTTTGGCCTTCTTGGATGAAGTCAATTGCTTCGTCCGTGAAGATGTCAGTTATGTAGCCGCCGGGGTCGACGGGATCGCGTCCATCAAAGACCGGTAAGCGCTCGCGCGTGATGCGGCTATCCTCAGCGGTGACAATGTGCAGGTCATTGGGAGCCTTTTGGGTCCAGTAGGGCGTGCCGCCACCCAAAATGCCGTAAAATGAGTCAAATCCGCGATCCAATGGATGAAAGCCGGCGCTTTGTCCGATATGCCACTTGCCAACAATGCCCGTGCGATATCCCGCGCTCTTCATCGTTTGCGCGATCGTTGTCTCGCTGAGAGCCATACCTAGCCGCTCGTCCCGCCCGACAGGATTAAACTCGAAACCGAACCGTGTTTGTTGGCGACCAGCCAGCAGCGCTGCACGAGAAGGCGCACACACGGCGGCGGTCACATAGCCGGACGTCATTCGGGCGCCGCTCTTGGCCAACAGATCAATGTTGGGAGTTGCGATTCGCCCGCCAAACGAACTGATGTCTCCATACCCAAGATCATCGGCGATGATGACTATGACATTTGGCCTCTTGGAGGGAGAGGCTGCCTGCGTCGCCGGCTCAGGCGGCGTCGCGCATGAGGCCAGCGCAACCAGGCCCACGGCGGTGGCGATAAGTGATGGAATTCGCATGGCTAACGCCCTGAAATTCACAAGCGAACCGTTGATGCTCATGCACCATTCCTCCAATCGTTCAAATGTGCGCGCTTAGCTTTCGCGAAGAACAGTCCGAAAACCGATGTGATTAGTGCCCATCGATGGGTCGCCCGGCTGGCGCGCAGCCGGCCGATAGCGATGGCAGAAGTTATCTGCGCACAACCAAGAGCCGCCCTTGATAACACGGGCGCCGGGCATGCTTGGGGCCGCGCTCACCACCGGAGCGGCAGCTGTCGCGTCAGCGCCTTGAGGCAGTGACCACTCATCCTTTGTCCACTCCCAGACATTTCCAGCCATGTCGTAAAGCGCGTATCCATTGGGCGGAAAACATCCGACCGGCGCCAACCGCTTGAAGCCGTCTTCGCCCCAGTCGACGTATGGGAAAACGCCCTGCCAGTGGTTTGCGCCAGGCTTTCCGTCCTCCAGCCGGGAGGCGTTTCCCCAGACATATTCTGCGTTAGCGATGCCGCCGCGGGCCGCCACTTCCCACTCCGCTTCGGTTGGCAGATCTCTGCCGCGCCAATGCGCGTAAGCTAGCGCATCTTCGAAAGCGACCTGAACAACTGGATCATCTGCGTTGGCCTCGCTTCCCTCTTTACCAAACGGTTTGCGCCACATGGCGCTCGGCTCAAGGCGCCATTCGCCGTCGAAAACACCTCCGCCTCCCGCCTCCCGCTCGGCGACGGTTTTGTATCCTGTCGCTGCAACAAAGTTCGCAAACTCGCCTGTGGTCACTTCGTAGGGGTCAATCCAGAAGCCATTCACATTGAGCGCGCGGGGCGGCGCTTCTTCGGGATGGAATTGACTTGAGCCAATGGTAACTTTTTGTGGCGCCACCCAAACCCCGCGCGGGTCTTGCGGGATGCGCTCTTTGGTCGTTTTGCATGTGGAGGTTTCTTCAGGGGGGGATACGGACGGCGGCGCCCCGTCGCGCGAGCAAGCCGCGCCAAGCGCAACAACTGCGATACCGAGGCAGGCAAGCCAGTCTGGTCTCACATCCGCCTCCCTCGCGCACAGTCTGCAGCCGACCCGCCGATCGGCAAAATTAATCTGTCTACAGTTTACTTTTTAATTGCCAACACAAGAAGTCAAGGCCAATCTGACGGGGTGAAAGGTTCGTCATGCGTCATTGGCTTCTCATGCTCTTGCTGGTGTTTTCTGGGCCTTCAGGGCAAGCGACGGCCCAAGCGCGCGCTCCCGCGAGTGACGAACGCCCCAATATCATTTTGATTTTGGCGGACGACTTGGGCGCCCTCGACCTGGCATTGTCAGGCGACGCCGTGACTGGGATCCGAACGCCAAACATCGACCGCTTGGCGCGCAAAGGCGTCACCTTTCGTCGCGGTTATTCAACAGCTTCAGTCTGCAGCCCTTCGAGAGCGGGGTTGCTAACGGGTCAATACCAGCAGCGCTACGGTTTCGAATATTTGACGCCCGAGGGCGCTGACGGCGGGGGGCATGGACTTCATCCCGATCAGCGTGTTTTCGCCGCCGACCTGCAAGCGGCAGGCTACAAGACCGCGATGGTTGGCAAATGGCATTTGGGCTCAACGCCGGATCGACTTCCTACATCCAGAGGATTCGATCAGTTCTTTGGCTTCTTGTCCGGCGAAACGGCCTATATGAGCGCCGGTTCGCCAGGCCTAACCAGTTTGGCCGCGCCCTACTTAGGCGAGAGAAGCTTTCAAAGAACGGCGGACTGGGTCAGCGTGATGCGTCACAAGGCGGGCGATACAGAGCCGCCGAAAATCGTACGCAATGAGAATGAGTACTTAACAGACGCCCTTTCGCGCGAGGCCATCCGCTTCATCGAGGCGGCCAAAGAGGCGCCATATTTCCTCTATCTTTCGCATCTGTCACCCCACTCCCCTTTTCAAGCCCTAGACGCAGATATCGCGCGCACACCCGCGAACAAAGACCCATTGAAGAGGGTCTATGCCGCCATGATTTTGTCGCTGGATCGCAGTGTCGGCGCCGTCCTGGACGCCGTCGAGCGAAGCGATCGCGCCGATAACACCATAATCATATTCTCTTCCGATAATGGGGCCGCCACTTACATGGGCGTTTCCGATTGCGACCGCTTAGCCGGTGGAAAGCTCAGTTACTTTGAAGGCGGCGCCCGCGTACCATTTGTGGTGAGCTGGCCGAAGGCATGGCCACGAGGCCGGATCGACACGCGCAATGTTTCGCAGCTCGATGTTGCACCG
>JBIKVO010000353.1:0-3688 GCA_044356795.1 Caulobacterales bacterium | reverse complement strand
TGCACATCAATCTGCACAAGACATTCTCCACCCCGCATGGCGGCGGCGGGCCGGGCGCCGGCCCGACGGTCCTGTCGCAACGCCTCGCGCCGTTTGCACCGATCCCGCACCTGGTGCGCAAAGATGGCGCGCTGCATCTGATCGAACATCTCGACGAGACCGATGCAGAGGCAAGCCCGTTTGGTCGCATGTGCGTTTTCCACGGCCAAATGGGCATGTTTGTCCGCGCGCTCACCTACATGATGAGCCATGGCGCCGATGGTTTGCGGCAGGTCGCAGAAGACGCGGTGTTGAATGCAAACTATCTGCTCGCCCGCTTGAAGGGCGCCTATCACGCACCGTTCGGTGAGCATGGTTTCTGCATGCACGAAGCACTGCTCGACGACAGCACGCTGCGCGAGCATGGGCTGGAAACGATCGACCTTGCAAAGGCGATGTGTGATGAGGGCTACCATCCGATGACCACCTATTTCCCGCTGGTGGTGCATGGGGCGATCCTGATCGAACCGACCGAAACCGAAAGCAAAGCCGAGCTTGATCGGTTCGCGGATGTGATGCTGGGGCTTGCCGCGCGCGCCAAAACCGATCCCGCGCGGATCAAGGCGGCGCCGCTGCTGGCGCCGCTGCGCCGTCTCAACGAGACGCAGGCGGCGCGCAGCCCGCGGCTGCGTTGGACGCCGCAGGACCCGATGAAGGCGGCAGCGGCGTAAAGCGACGGGGCTTGGCCGGTGGGAACGACCTCACATCGGCCAGGCCAAAGCGCCGTGATCGAACAGGACCTTCACGCCGATCCCAATCAGCGCCACGCCGCCGATCACCTCCGCCTTGGGCCCCAGCGCAGGGCCGAGACGCGCGCCAATCAGCACGCCGCCAAAGCACAAAACACCCGTGATGATCGCAATCACGGCGCATGCGAAAAGTGGGGCAACCCCCAGCGTGGTGAAGGCAAGGCCCGCGGCCGCGGCGTCAAGGCTTGTCGCCAGCGCGAGGCCGAACAACAGCCAAGACGACGCCGGGCGCGCGGGCGCGGCGTCTTCTGGCCCCTCGGTCAGCCCTTCCTTGATCAGTTTGCCGCCCAGCAACGCCAGGACGCCAAACGCGATCCAATGATCGTACGCGCTGATCGAATCGGCGACAAAGACGCTGCCCCCCCAACCGATGAGCGGCATCAGGCCCTGCGCCAATCCAAACGCGACGCCACATCGCACCGCCACCCGCCACGCATCGACACGCGCTGCCACGCCCTGGATCAAGGATGCGGCAAACGCATCCGCGGCCAGGGCAAAGGCCAGGAACAGCAATGTCGCCATCGGCCGTTCGTCGCGCCGCTTTACGCCACTTTCACGCGCGTGGCTGCCTCCGGCAGATCTTTGCCGAAGGCGCGCTGATAAAACTCCGCGATGGTGGGGCGTTCCAGCTCGTCGCACTTGTTGAGGAAGGTCACACGGAACGCCTGGCCGATGTCATCGCCGAAAATCTTGGCGTTCTCTGCCCAGGTGATCACCGTGCGCGGGCTCATCACGGTGGAGATGTCGCCGTTCATGAAGGCGTTGCGCGTCATGTCGGCGACGCGCACCATGCTCATGATGATTTTTCTGCCGTCGGCGGTGTTGTAGGCGTCGCCGGCTTTCGCCAGCACGATCGCGGCTTCTGCATCATGATCCAGATAATTGAGCGTGGTCACGATGCTCCAGCGATCCATCTGGCCCTGATTGATCTGTTGCGTGCCGTGATACAGCCCCGTCGTGTCGCCAAGACCGACTGTGTTGGTCGTGGCGAACAGGCGGAAAAAGCGATTGGGGCTGATCACCTTGCTCTGGTCGAGCAGGGTGAGCTTGCCGCTGGCTTCCAGCACGCGCTGGATCACAAACATCACGTCGGGACGGCCAGCGTCATATTCGTCAAAACAAATCGCGACAGGCCGTTGCAGCGCCCATGGCAAAATGCCCTCACGGAACTCCGTGATCTGTTTGCCATCCTTCAGAACGATCGCATCCTTGCCGACAAGATCAATCCGCGAGACATGGCTGTCGAGATTGACGCGCACCATGGGCCAATTCAGCCGCGCGGCGACTTGCTCGACATGGGTGCTTTTGCCGGTGCCATGATAGCCTTGCACCATCACGCGGCGATTGTGCGCAAACCCCGCCAGGATCGCCATCGTGGTTTCCGGGTCGAAGCGGTAGGCGCTGTCGGGTTCGGGCACATATTCGGTGCGTTTTGAAAACGCGGGGACTTGCATATCGCTGTCGACGCCAAAGTCCCGCGCGGACTTCGTCGTATCAGGCGCCATTGTCTTCAGGTCGTCAGCGTCGTTCATTGCGGAGGGGGCTTTCCTGGTGTTCCTCATGATTGGCCGAATTCTAGCAGGCCGCAGGAAAAGTATCGAGGGGCGCTTTCGATGGGCTGCAGATTGGGCCTCAGGGCTGTGGCGTGCGCGATTGGCGCGCCTGCAGCCATGGAAAAGCCGCGCACGCCATCATCGCAGCCAAACCCGCCACACCCGCAGGGCTCGCCAGGGACTGCGCCCAGTCCGCCATGCTCCAACCGCGCAGAACCATCGCGGTGACCGCTTCCAGCCCCTGCAAACCAACAAACCAAGCCGCCCCCATGGCGATGCGGGGGCCGGCGCGCGCCGATGGCCGCACCCAGCCGATTGCAGCGCGACACGCAAACCAGCACACCGCGACCATCACCGGCAGCTCGATGAAAACCGCCGCAGTCTCCCCGATCCCCGGCGCGATCCACAGCGCCCGGATCATCCCCAGCGCAAAGCCGGCGGCGAACGCCATCAGCAGATAGAGACATGCGGCCCAGATCACGGCCATGGCGGTAAACTCTCTCCACGACGGCCGCCGATGGCGGTCAGGTCAGGTCAGGTCAGGTCAGGTCAGGTCAGGTCAGGTCAGGCCAGCGCTCTTCAGCGTTTGATAGGCGCGGACAACTTTTCCCAATTGCGCCTCATAGCTGCGATCCCCACCGTTGGAATCGGGGTGGTAGCGCTTCACAAGTTCGGCATAGCGCGCGCGCACCAGGGCGGCGGTGGCGTCGTCCTTCAAACCGAGCACATCCAGCGCCATGGTCGCAAGCCGCGACACATGCGGGCGTCGCGGACCACTGCCGGGATCGGCGCCGCCGCCGCGCTCGCCGCGGAAGGCTTGGAATTTACGATAAACAGCAGCCTCGCGATCGAGCCGACTGGCCTTGAATGTCCAGGTCGGGCGGTGGCCGGTTTCTGCGGCGCGCGCGAATGCGTCATATTCGCCCGCACTCATGCCTTCGAAATAATTCCAGCGGCGGTTATACTCGGCCGCATGCGATGCGCAAAACCACCAATACTCGGTGTCACGCTCGCGCGATTTCGGCGCCCGGTGCAAACCGGCGCACAGGCATCCGATCTGATCGCACGAACGTTGATCAGGGCGCGGCGCGGCGGTTGCCGGGTCTGGCTTGTTGACCCGGATGTCAATAAATTTGGGGCGGTATTGAAACGCGGTCGGCATCGGAAGGGACTATGCGGATGGAAACGGCCTCGGACAAGGAATTGACAAGCAGCGATTTTGGCGCCTCAGCGGCGCCGACGCGGGCGGCGCGCATGCACGCGCTGCTTACGGGCCATTTGGCGCCATCGACGTTAAAAATTGACGATGACAGCGCCCGCCATTCTGGCCACGCAGGCGCCGCGCCC
>JBIKVO010000352.1:0-3694 GCA_044356795.1 Caulobacterales bacterium | reverse complement strand
GAACGCGCTCGCGCTTTTCCGAAGCGTGGCATGGCGGGACATGAAGCAAGTCGCGCCCGGCGTGCGCGCACGCTGGTGGCCGGCCGGCCACATTCTTGGTGCTGCATCGATCGAGGTGGAGATTGCCGATTCCAAGGGCGTTCTGCGGCTGCTGTTTTCTGGCGACCTTGGTCCGGGCGGCCGCGACACCATCGATGACCCCGAAGCACCAACAGGCGTTGATCATGTCATTTTGGAATCGACCTATGGCGATCGCGAGCGCCCACAGACATCTTCCGCAGAACGGCGAAAGCTACTGGCCGACGAAGTGAGGTTGGCGCATGCTGCGGGCGGACCGTTGGTCATTCCAGCTTTCGCAGTCGAGCGCACGCAGGAGCTGATCGTTGATTTGCTCGATTTGCTTGACGAGAATCTGGTTCCGCCGGCGCCTATCTTTCTCGATAGTCCGCTCGCGATTAAAGCATGCGAGGTCTTTCTTCGGCGTGGGCGCACCCGAGATGGGGAAAAGCCATTTGAGGCATTGCGCGAGAGCCGCTTTCTTCATTTTACCGAAAGTGTGGGCGAAAGTCGAAATCTCGCGCGTGTGCGCGGATGGCATATCATCATCGCTGCAAGCGGCATGTGCGACGCGGGGCGGATTCGGCATCATCTCAAGCGATTGCTGTGGCGGCCAGAGGCGACAGTTTTGATGGTTGGGTACCAGGCCGTCGGCACGCTTGGGCGTTTCCTGCTCGAAGGCTCACGTCGGGTGCGCATCCAAGGTGAACAGATTGCTGTTCGTGCCCGAATTCGCGAGATTGACGTTTACTCCGGACACGCAAACGCACAGGGTTTGGTGCGTTGGGCAAAGGGTTGCGAGCCAATCCGTGGAAAGATTTTTTTGACACATGGCGAACCACCAAGTCTAAAGGGCTTGGCGCAAAGGCTTGAAGGTGCGGGCTTTCAGCAGGATGCAATCGTTGTTGCGGGACTGGATAGAGCATATCAGTTGACGCACTCCACCGCAGAAGCGCAGGCCTCCGACATTCGATTGCCTGAGGGTGCGGTTTCGTCACTGGATTGGCATAATGCGCGCTCTGCGCTGTTGCTGTCGTTGGATAAGCGGCTGCGTGATGCCGGCTCAGACAAAGAGCGCCGTGAGGTGTTGGAGTCTTTGTTGCAGACCCTGAAAGGGTCGGCGCCGTGAGTGACGACGTCATAAGCTGCGCTCGATCAGGGCGTAGAGTTCGGCGACAGGCGTTTGTACATAATTTCCAGGAATTTCTGCAGCAATGTGCTTGATGAGTTCGGGTTTGGCGGCGTCCCGAAAGGCGCCGAGCGCACGCGGGCTGGCGGCGATAATGATTTGTTTGAATGCGTGATTGGCGCATTGCACAGTCAAAAAATCAACGATCGTCTTTACAAAAGCGGCCTCGAGCGCGCGTTCCGTATCGGGGTGGCGGTCGCCGGCGCCGCGGGCTGTGCTAAAGCTCTTGTGGGTTGTTGTCGGTCTTTCGGAAAATGGGCGGCGGTGTTGCGACCGGCTCGGGCCGATGTCCAACGGCGTCAATGCGCCGACGGCCCAGTCGATCGAGAAGTATCGCGCGGCGGCGCCGTCAAAGGCGGCAAGCCAAGCGCCCGTCTTACGCAGCATAGAAAAACCCCCTATTTCAGATTGTTATCGTGTAAAAGTCGTCAATCCGAGATTGCTTGATCCGTTGGCGGCAGGCGGTGTGTTGGGCTGTCTCCGATAAGCGCGATCCACATGCATCAAGGCTTGGCCGCACCAGGATCAATGGCTGGCGCGGCGTTTTCAATTGCGCGCCGAAAAGCCAGCGCCTCGGCAAACGACGGTGTGCGCCAAATCCCGCCGCCTGAGCCATTCACCACAATGCGACCGATGCCCAGCAGACGCTGCCAGAACGTCTGATAGACTTCGATGCTTTCTATGGCGTTGAGCGGCATTTCATTCGTGGCGTGGTCAAGCCAGCCGGTTTTCAAGACCAAACGCTGATTGGTGACGACGATTTCTGTGGTCGCCATGCGCACAATCGCCGGGACGATCCAATAGAGGGGCACAATCAACCAGCCAAAAAGAACGGCAAGCACAATCGCGAGCCCCCATTGCAGGCGATGAAAATGCGCCTGCGCCAGAACGACTTCGGTGGCGCCGAGGGTTTGGTTCACGTACGCGCCGTCCGGCTCGTCGTGATGGCTGACAGCGGGCGATGGTGGCGCGATGAAGCTCGGCATGGTCGTGTATTCTTGCGCGACCGGGTGGTCTTGATATTGCGGCAGATCAAACTGTCACGCTGCAGGCTGGTCCACCGGACCCCATGCCCACATGGGCGCCAAAGCAAACCCCGGAGCATGTCAACGTGTTTCGGACAGTCATTCCAAATTTACTCCAGATTTCCGAGCGGTCTGAAGCGCTGCCGGACGTGTCGGGAAGGTGACGGCGGTGGATATCCCGCGTTCGATGTCCTCTGGCGTGACCGGATTGATGGTTGCCACGCTGGGTGGAAGCGACGCCCGAGGCGGGCCTGCGACGAAGCGCTCCATGCGCGGGCCAGATCCAGACTTCGTGCGCTATCGAAGTCTCGATGTCTGCGCCGACTGCCCCCGAAAACCGAAGGGCACGTCAGAGCGCTTTCAACAGATCCGGCGATGGAAGCATGACGACGTGCGCGACGCGATGCAGCGGCGGCTGGATCGCATGCCGAAGGCCATGACCATCCGCCGACGGACGGCCCGGAATCCGCAGGCCGAGCATAAGTTCGGGTCCATCAAGACCTCGAGGGGCGCGACGCACTGTCCGACGAGGACGCTGCCGAACGTCAAAACCGCGATGAGCCTGCAAGGATCGGCCTACAACCTCAAGCCGATGATGGCGCTCATCGGCGTCCGCCCACTCGTGCAAGCGATGGCCGCCTGATCCAGCGGGCCCGCGCTCGGCCGCGCCAAAGTCCGCGATCATCGGGCTCTTGTCACACAGCCTCGGCCCGTGTCTGCCGGTTTGTGTGTGATGTGATCGCTCGTGCTTCGGCTCATGCGAGCGGCTTGACAATCATGATCAAAAAGCGCGATCGAACGGGGCGATGATGATCGCGGACCAATGGTCATGGATCGCCAAGCGCGCCATCGGTGCCGTCAGCGCGTCGAATGATCGAATGCTGGAGGCGGACGACCGATGATTGAGGCTTTGATTGTCGCCGGTAGTCTGGCTTTGGTTCCAATGCCGGATGAATGCTCGCCGCGCGTGAAAAGCGCAGTTGCGATCTGGTGGTTTCGGCCGCTCGAACTCGCCCCTGGGGCGTCGGTGAGTTTAGAGGCGTATTGGACGGACGGGCCCCGTTCATTTGAAAGGGCCCCCCGCCATTGCGTCACCGACGTCCAGTTTTCGCCTGAGGGTATAGTCCAGCTCGAACCCGACGGGGTTTCGATCAGGGTGGCCGACAACGCCCCGGGCTTTGCCTTGGTTACCATTACCGGGCGCGTTGGAGGTCAATCTCTGGAGGCGCAGATTCGAGTTGTAAGGCCGGAGGAGGCCCCGCTCAGGGGTACTTGGCGACAAACCAACTCAACCTGCCTCAATGGTCTGATGCCGACGCCCATCCAGGAGCTCGTCTTTGATGCGATGGGGCGATTTTCCGTCACATGGACGCCGTTTGAGGTCTACCGGGACTATTGGGGCGCCTACCGGTTCGATCCAGCC
>JBIKVO010000455.1:0-2689 GCA_044356795.1 Caulobacterales bacterium | reverse complement strand
GGCGTTTGCGTCGGCGTGCGCATAGGAAACAAACGCCGCACCCGCGGGAACGGCCGCGCCGATCGGCGGCCCTGCCCCCTCCGCGGGCCGTTCCACCGCCCCCCCCGCTGCGGCCCGCTCTCGCGAGCGCTTCAATGCCCACCAGACGCCAATGCTCAAGGCGGCGGCGGTGAAGAACGGCCATGGGGTGTCATGCAGCCCCACCATCAGGGCCGGCATCGGCCCAAACAGGATGGACCCGAGGATCAACAACGCCCCGCCCACGCCCTCTTCGTCCACAGCCCCGCCGGGGGTTGGCGGCTCACGCCCTGGGCTGGAGGGTCCGCCGGGCTGCCCGGGCGCGTGCGTCTTGGCGCGCTGCGTCGGGCCGGGCGCGTGCGGGCCTGGATCGGCGGGCGGCTCGGCACCCTTGATGGACGGATCGCCGCCCGGCCCAGGGCCCATTTGCAGATCCTGTGCGGCCTTGGCGATCGCGGCATAGGCAAATTCACGCTGCGGCTCAAAGGCGGCGTCGATAGCGCTCAAATCCCGCAGGCCCAAAGGCGCGACATAATGATCAAGCTTGACCAGCACCAATTGGCCATCGGCCCAGGCGTCCAGCGCGCGGTTTTCGATCTGCAACCGATGCGGCGCAAAAGCCGTATCGCGCGACCAAAGTACAACCACCGCATCGCGGGGCTGGACAAAGCGAAAGCCGCCCTCACCGGTTTCGCATTCAACAAACAAGCCGCGCCGCTCCAGATATTTTTCCAGCGCTTCTGCGGCGGGCGCATCCTTGGGGGCGTGAGCGATAAAGACAGTCATGTGATGGGATCCCTCGCCCCTCGCTTAGCAGCAGCCGGCCGGGGAGGCGAGATGCCCCTTCAGACACGGATCAGACGCAGACCGTTCAGGCCACGATCACAGGATGTCGTCGATCTTCGTCTTTGGGCGCGCGATCACAGCGCCTTTCTGCGTGATCACGATCGGCCGCTGGATCAAAATGGCGTTCTCGACCATCGCCTCCAGGATCGCCGCGTCGCTCGCACCGTCATATAGGCCCAATGCCTCGCCCTTCTTCTCACCGGGCCGGAGCAGATCTTTGGCTTTCAGGCCAAGCTGCTTCAGCACCGCCTGAATATCCTTCTTGCCCGGCTTTTCTTTGATGTAGAGATAGAGCGTCGGCGAAATCCCCTTTTCTTCGAGATAAGCCAGCGCGTTCTTGGAAGAGCCGCAACCGGGATTGTGCCAGATTGTCACCGTACTCATGCCTGTGCTCCTCACCCAACAGCCCCGCCCAAACGGTGCATCGCCATGGATGGCTGAAGTGGTGAGGCGCGCCGCCCGTGGCAAGGTTTCGCGCTTGACGCCGCCTGGCCCGCCCGGTTAGCTGCGCGTCATGATCGACCCGTCTCGCCCTGCAGTCTATCGTCGCCCGCTGCAACGGCGCGCCTGACCTGGTCATTGCCGCCGCCCATTGCCGGCGCCTCCTTTTCTTCACGGTCGCCGGTTGTTCCCGCCACAGGAGCCCCACCCCGTGACCCCCGCACATGCCGCCGATGTCTCCAGCGATTTTCTGCGCGCGATCGTCTCGCGCGGCTACCTGCATCAGTGTTCTGACGTGGCAGGCCTTGATGCGGCAGCAGCAAAGGGCGTACGGGCCTATGTGGGTTATGATCTGACAGCGCCCAGCCTGCATATCGGCAATCTGGTTTCGATCATGATGCTCCGGCGGCTGCAGCAGACGGGTGGAAAACCGATCGTCCTTCTTGGCGGCGCGACGACAAAGGTCGGCGATCCCTCGGGCAAGGATGAATCGCGCAAGCTGATGACGCCGGAAACGATCGCCGCCAATATGGCAAGCATTCGCGGCGCGTTTGAAAAGTTCCTCAGCTTTGGTGACGGCGAAACCGACGCCGTGTTCGTCAACAATGATGATTGGCTGTCGGACTTTGGCTACATCGAATTTCTGCGCACCTTTGGCACGCACTTCACGATCAATCGCATGTTGAGCTTTGACTCCGTCAAGCTGCGCCTTGATCGAGAACAGCCGCTCACCTTTCTCGAATTCAATTATATGCTGATGCAGGCGGTGGACTTTCGCGAACTCCACAAGCGCTTTGGCGTTCGGTTGCAAATGGGCGGCTCCGATCAGTGGGGCAATATCATCAATGGCGTGGAGCTGACGCGACGCATGGACGCTGGCGACGTGTATGGCCTCACCGCGCCGCTGGTGACCACAGCCGCCGGGGCCAAAATGGGCAAAACCGCAGACGGCGCGGTGTGGCTGAATCCGGACATGCTAAGCCCCTATTCATACTGGCAGTTCTGGCGCAATTGCGAAGACGCCGATGTTGGCCGTTTCCTGCGCCTGTTCACGGATGCACCGCTCGACGAGATCGCCCGCCTGGAAACATTGCGCGGCGCCGAGATCAACGACGCCAAGAAAACACTGGCCACACTGGCGACGGCGATGTTGCACGGCGAAGCCGCCTCACAGGAGGCGCAAGCCACCGCCACAGCCACATTTGCCGGCGGCGGTGCGGGTGCGGCCTTGCCAACGATCACCGTTTCTTTGGCCCGTCTTGCCAATTTGCGCGTGATCGACGCCCTGCGGGAAACCGGTCTTGTCGAAAGCAATGGCGAAGCGAAACGACACATCAAGGCCGGCGCGGTGAGCATGAATAATCATCCAATCACGGATGAAGCC
>JBIKVO010000042.1:0-13049 GCA_044356795.1 Caulobacterales bacterium | reverse complement strand
GAAACCGCGCCGACGCCGACGCCTTGACCGCCGATCTGTGCGCCAATATCAAGCGCAGCGGCATCACCATGATGACGGTGGCGTTTGAAGTGACCGACCAGGGCGTGATCGATATGCTGACGGCCTGCGCCAGCGAACCCTCCTTTGCGTTCCGCGCGGAGAATTCAAGCGAGTTGCGCGATACGTTCCGTGCGATCGGTGTGTTGCTGGCCGACCTGCGCATAACGCGATAACCGCCGCCCAACCCGCCCCCCCCGGCGATCGCCCAAGAAACCTTGCCGCCGTCCGGCTGAAAGGGTCTCGCGCGGCGGGCGCGGTGGCCCTATATGGAGGTCGCCCCGGGGGTCGCCCGGGCTGCCTTTTGGGAGACGCTGCGCGATGTCCGATACGACCGGTCAATCTTCCCCGCCCCCCACAGAGGCCCAAGCGGCCGCGCCGACAGCGCCCCCAGCGCCTGCGCCGACAGCGCCCCCAGCGGCCGCGCCCGCAACCGCAGCGCCGATTGCTGCGCCGCAGATCGACCCCAAAATCCTTGAGCGCATTCGGTCCGAGATTTCGATTTCGGATCGCGCCAAGATCACCACCTATGGCGATCGCGCCCAACGCGCCGCCACCGGCTATGCCGACAAGATCCTCGCGGAAACACGCAATAAGGAACTCGGCGACACCGGCCGGCTGCTGACCGACGTGATTTTGAAGGCCAAGAAACTCGATCCGTCGACACTGCAGGACGAAGGCTTTTTCGGAAAATTGTTTGGCGGCATGCGCGCACAGGTGGAGCGCTTCAAGGCGCGGTTTGACGATGTGGCAGGCCAGATCGACGCCGTGGCGATTGAGATCGACAAACGCCGCGAGGGCCTGCGCCGCGATATCGCCATGCTGGACCAACTCCACGAAGAGACAAAAGGCTCGATCGGGGAATTGGAGGCCTATATCGTGGCCGGCAAACACTTTGTCGAACACTATCGCGGCGCCGAATTGCCGGCATTGAAGGCGCGCGCCGATCAGGCCGCCGCCGCAGGCCAGGGCGCAGGCCTGATGGAAGCGCAGGATTACAAGGACGCCGAACAGGCCCTCGACCGCCTGGAAAAGCGCGTGTTTTATTTGCAGCAGGCGCGCCAGATTTCAGTGCAGCAATTGCCGCAGATCCGCATCGTGCAAGCCAGCGATGAAACCCTGATGGAGCAATTGCAGGCCTCCACCCGCCTCACCATTCCGTTGTGGAAGCAGCAAATGGTCTTGGCGCTTGGGCTGAACCGCCAACAGGAAGCGCTGGAGTTGCAAAAGTCCGTCACCGATGCAACCAACGATATGCTCAAGCGCACGTCCGAGATGATGAAGGATCAAGCAATCGACATCGAAGAGCAATCGCAGCGCGGGCTCGTCGATCTTGAAACGCTGGAAAAGACCAACCGCGATTTGATCGACACGATCCAGGGCGTGCTGCGCGTGCAGGACGAGGGCCGCGCCAAGCGCGCTTTGGTGGAAAAGCGCATGGAAGCATTGACGGGCGAATTGCGCACCGCGCTAACCGACACACGCTATGACGGTTAAGGGCGTGGGGGCGGCATGAGCGCGCTTGATCGCTATCGCGGCCTGGGCGGCCGCTATGTGCTGGCGGCCGCCGCCGCTGTGATCGCGCTGCCGGTGTTCGTGCTTGGTTTTCAAGCGCCGGTCTGGCTGGGACTGGGAGCGGCTGTGGCGATTTTCGCGGTGCTTGCGCTGTTTGCCGCCGTTCGCACCCCGATGATCAATGCCAAGCGCCAGGCCGCCGGCCTCGCCAGGCCCGACGCCAAGGGTGGGCCGGCGGTGCGCGCCGCCTTCGCGGATGCACTGCCGGCCTTGTCGCGTTTGGAACGGGCGATCGAAACCACGCCGAAAAATCAGCTGCGCGATCGGTTGGAGCGGATCTCCGAAACCGGCCGCAAAATCATCATCGAGGTGGAGGAAGATCCGGCCCGCGTGTCGGCGGTCAGCCGATTATTGACCTATTATCTCCCCCGCACCGCCGACCTCGCCGACGCCTATGTCCAATTGCGTGAACGCGGCGTGGAAGCGCCAGCCCGGCGGGCGGCGATGGATGCGGTGCTGGTCAAGCTGGAGGACGCCTTCTTGCATTACGCCGATCGACTGGTCGACGACGACATGAAAGGCGTGGATGTTGATATTCGGCTGCTGAATGAAGCGCTGAAGGAAGATCTCGGCGGCTAAAGTCCACCCAGGCCAACCGTCAAAGGTCGGCCCGGGATGGCTTCGGCGCGGTTGCCCCTATCGACCAATGGCGCAGGGGCGGCGGCAGGCATTTGGCTGATCCGCCCATGAAAGGCTGCATCCCGTACACGCCGCCCAAGGCCGCGCCCGCACCGAAGGATGCCCCAGGCCGATCGTGTTCAAGCGCCCGCGATCGACAAAACCAATCCGTTCAAAACGCGCCATGGCAATCATAGCAGCGCCCGGTTCACCCCGCCGGTGCAGGGGCGCCATTTTAAGATTATCAGCCCGATGACCGGCGATGTGGTGCGAAATGGCCCGCGCCGACGAGGCCGCTAGGAAGCGCGCCTTGCCGGCATTCTGCTGCACATCGCAGACCCGATCGAAGCCATTCTCGCGCCTCTGGCCAAGGCCGAAATCGCCGCTCCTGGAAAACCGATCCGCGAAATCCTGGCCGCAGATATTCCCCTGTCTGCCGATCATGTCCGCGATTGTGCAGGCGTGCTGCGCGGGCAGAAAGGCACGATGTCGGATATCGACAGGGATGCCATCGCCTCTCATGCTCATGAACCGCTCGGCGTGGTCGGCCAGATTATGTTATGGACTTTCTCGATCCTGACGGCCGCCTTGAAGCGGGCGCGGCTTTGGCTGCGGGCCCTTTCGTGGTGCTGAAACCGGCCGCACGCGCACCGGCCGCGATCATGGCGTCGGCCGCGATCATGGCGTCGGCCGCGATCATCGGCGATCTGCCGGCGCCGGGGGTTTTGGATATTGTCCATGGTTACGGGCGCACGGTTGGCGCCCCGGACGCGGTCCAGGCGGCTTGCAAGAATTGCATTCACCGGTTCAACCCAGACAGGCCGGCTGATCATGCCATAGGCCCCGGAAATTCTGCATCCGGCGACGCCCGAACCGGGCGGCAAATCGCTGAACATGTTCGACTCGGGCTGATGGCCGCCGACGACGCATGCCTTGACAAATCGATCGAAGGCTTCGGGCTGTGTGCGTTCAATCGGGGCGCGGCGTGCACCGCCCCCATCCCGCCCTCGCCGCGTTTGGCGATTGTCGACAATCCGGCATCGGGCGCGACACACGCCACATGATGCTGGATCATGATCGGCAAACCAAACATCTGCTGGCCAGCCATATTCCCAGTTTGCGCGGCTTGGCCTGATAAGCCCCACTGTGGCGCACCTCCGGCATGATGCCGCAGGCATCACGCGCCGGCGCTGGCCTCTTTCAGCGCGACGCGGATCATCTCCGACAATGCCGCATCCGGCCCCAGGATTTTGGCCGCCTGGGCCGCCGCCCGCGCCGCAATGCCGGCGTCAATGCCAAGATTGGTCAAGGCAGACACCACCTCCGCCCGCGCAGCCGTCGGCGCCGTCGCGCCTGGCCTTGTCACCGCCACCGCCCCGATAAACCCCTTCGGCCCCGGCTTGCCCGCCAACTCCTGCGCGATCCGCGCGGCCAGCTTCGGCCCCACGCCATTGGCGCGGACGAAGGCGGCCTTATCCTGAAGCGCCAACGCATCCGCAACGCCATCCGCCCCGAGCACATCAAGGATCGCCAGCGCCACCTTCGCGCCCACGCCTTGCACGGTTTGCAAATGCTGAAACCAGCCGCGCTCCTCATCGGAGACAAAGCCAAACAGCCGGATCGCGTCTTCGCGCACCTGCGTTTCGATCATCAGATGGGCGCCCTGGCCCACCGCCAATTTACCCAGGGTGCGCGAGCCCGCCTGCACCAGATAGCCCACGCCGCCAACCTCGATCAGCGCCGAATCTTCGCCAACCGCCGCCACGATCCCCTTGAGAGAGCCGATCATCACGCCTCAACCAGCGGAGCAAACCCGCCAAACACCATGCGCTTGTTTTCAAACGGCGGCGCCGCGCCTTCCGCGCGCTGCATCCGCGGATCCGCCATGACGCCGGCATTGACAGCGTCGCGATGGGCGCGGTCGCGATAGGTGATCACGGCGAAGACCACCACTTCATCCTCCTTCAGCTGTACAGCGCGCGGGAAGGAGGTGAAATCGCCGAACGGCGCGTCATCGGCCAGCCACTCGCGATAATCGAGGGCGCCATGCTCCACCCAGACCTTCGCGGCCAATTCCGCCAGCGCCACATATCGCCCGAGATTGGCGCGCGGCACCGGCACAACGAAGGCGTCGACATAGACCATGAAAAACTCCGCGATTCTGCCAAGAGTGCCATGCGCGGCAGCCCGCGGGAAGGGGCGGCCCAGCGCGTTTTCCGACCCCGTGGACGCCGGCTGGTCGACAGACAACGCGCCGAAGAAAGAGTGTGGGCCTTCCGATCCGATCCCATCGGATCGGAATTTGCCCAAGGCCGCGCGCCCCGCTCACGCCCCATGGGCGGCATGGCAGATCGCCACGCACAGCGCATCGGCGGCGTCCGGCGTCAGATCCCCGGCGGTCGGCAACAGCCGGCGCACCATGAATTGCATCTGCGTCTTGTCGGCCCCGCCCGTGCCGACCACCGCCTTCTTGATCATGGCGGGGGGATATTCCCCGATCGCCAGCCCCGCCCGCGCCGGCGCAATCATCGCCGCCCCCCGCGCCTGCCCCAAAGCCAAGGCCGCCCGCGGATTGGCGTTGACATAGGTTTCCTCCACCGCGGCCGCTTGCGGACGATGGGCGGCGATCACCGCGTCCAGCCCGTCCATGATCGCCAGCAAGCGATAACCCAGCGGGTCTTTGGTGGGCGGGGCGATCACCCCACACGCCACAAACGACAGCCGCGGACCGTCCGACACGATGACGCCCCAGCCGCACCGCTGCAGGCCGGGATCGACGCCAAGAATGGTGAGGGGGCCGCGGGCGCGCATGCACTCCCGGTGCGCCGCGCCGGGTTAACGCTGCATTGACGCAGCAGCGATGGGCGCGCCCTTGACGCGGCCGCGTGCGCGGCGTCATTCACGCGCCATGACCGATGCGATTACGCCGCTTGCGGCCGATTTCCCCGCCCCCGATGAAGCGACCTGGCGCGCGCTGGCCGAGGCGGCGCTGAAGGGCCAGCCCTTCGACCGGCTCACCGCCCGAACCCGCGATGGCGTGGCGATTGCCCCGCTCTATCGGGAGACCGACTTCGCCAGCGCGCAGGATGCGGCGGGCTTGCCCGGCCAGGCGCCCTTTATTCGTGGCGGCGCGGCGGTGCGCGATGCCTATGCCCCATGGGACATTCGCCAGGCCGTAACCGCAATGGACGCCGACACGGCCCAAGCGGCAGCAGCTGAAGAACTGGCGGGCGGCGCCACATCGCTGGAGATGGTGGTGGGGGACGGCGGATTGGCGCCGGCGGCGCTGTCATCTGCGCTGGAGGGCGTGATGCTGGATCTGGCGCCGGTGGCGCTGGATTCGGGGCGCGATGGATTGGCGCCAGCGCGCGCGCTCGCGCTGCATTATCGCGCGCATGGCGCGCCAGCAAACACCGCACGGCCGGTATTCAATCTGGATCCGCTGTCGGCCTGGATGCGCGACGGCGCGGCCAGTGACCCCATCGACTATCTGTGCGCCGATGCAACGGCATTCGCGGTTGAAGCGGCAAGGGAGTGGCCGCTATCGACCGCATGGCGCGCCAGCGGACGCAGCGCGCATGAAGCCGGCGCCACGCCGGCGCAGGAACTGGCCGTGATGGTGGCGGCGGGCCTTGTGTATCTGCGCCAGATGGAGGCCGCCGGCATCGCGCCTGTGGATGGCGCGCGTCGCCTCGTGTTTGCGCTGTCGGTGGGCCCGGATGTGGCGCAGGAGATCGCCAAGCTGCGCGCTGCACGGCTGTTGTGGTCCAACGTGATGGCCGCCTGCGGGGCCGCGCCCAGGGAACGCGCCATGACGCTGCAGGCGATCTCGTCGCTGCGGATGATGACCCGCGACGATGCGTGGACAAATATCCTGCGCACGACGGCTGCGTGCTTTGCCGCGGCCGTGGGCGGCGCCGACAGCGTGACGATTGCACCCTGCACCGCAGCGCTGGGCGCTCCCAGCAAACAATCGCGTCGCATTGCGCGCAACACCCAAATCATCCTGATGGAAGAAAGCCATCTGGGCCGTGTGGCCGATCCCGGCGGCGGCGCCTGGGCGATCGAGACGCTGACGCAAGAAATCGCGGCCCGCGCCTGGGTGCATGTGCAGGCCATCGAGGCCGAGGGCGGCTTGATCGCCGCCTTGCGAAAAGGCCGATTGCAGAACGAGATTCGCACCGCCCATGACGCCGTGATGGCCGACATTGCACGACGCACATACACGATCACCGGCGTGAGCGATTTTCCATTGCTGGATGAAACACCGCCGGAGTGTGCCGCTTGGGCGGCCCCGGTGCGCCCAAGCCTGTCGCACGATGCGATTGCGCCGCTGGACTGGGTGCGCGTGTCTGAACCGTTTGAGGCTCTGCGCGCGCGCGCAAGACCTGCAGCCCCGCAGGCCTTTTGCGCCACGCTGGGCGCGCTTTCGGCGTTTTCGGCGCGGGCGAATTTCGCCAAGACCCTGTTG
This sequence comes from Caulobacterales bacterium, assembly GCA_044356795.1. Lineage (GTDB taxonomy): Bacteria > Pseudomonadota > Alphaproteobacteria > Caulobacterales > Aquidulcibacteraceae > JBIKVO01. The sequence goes on along the minus strand of JBIKVO010000042.1, from coordinate 6,328 downwards.
GCCGCCGGGGGCGTGCGTCTGGTTGGCGATGACGTCGCCTACACCGATGATGCGGCGCGGATCGCGGCCTTCACCGCCAGCGGCTGTTGTACTGCGATCCTGTGTGGTTCGGATACAGCCTATGACTCGTCGGGCGAATCCGTGGTCCGCGCCTTGAAGGCCGCAGGCGCAGACTGGATTGTTTACGCCGGCAAACCCGACAACGAAATCCGCTGGCGAAAAGCCGGCGTTTCGCAATTCGTCTTCGCCGGGCAAAACGCGATCGACGCCTTGACACGGCTGCACACTGCTTTGGGATTGACCATATGAGCCGCATCCCGAATTTCGCAACGCATCCCTTGGCGCAGGCATTGGCGCTGGATGCCGGCGCCCGCGACCAGGCAGCCTTCACCGCGGCGGTGCGCGCGGCGCAAAGCTGGATCACGCCGGAAAATATTCCGGTGCGACCCGCTTACAGCGCGTCCGACACCGCGGGATTGGATTTCCTCGATGGTTTTCCAGGCCTCGCCCCATTCGGCCGCGGTCCCTATCCCACGATGTATGTGCAACAACCATGGACGATCCGGCAATATGCCGGCTTTTCCACCGCAGAAGAGTCCAATGCCTTTTACCGCCGCAATCTGGCGGCCGGGCAAAAGGGCCTCAGCGTCGCGTTCGATCTCGCCACCCATCGCGGCTATGATTCCGATCATCCCCGCGTGGTTGGCGATGTCGGCATGGCGGGCGTGGCGATCGATTCGATCTACGACATGCGCACGCTGTTTTCCGGCATTCCGCTCGATCAGATGAGCGTGTCAATGACGATGAATGGCGCGGTTTTGCCGGTGCTGGCGCTGTACATCGTGGCAGCTGAAGAACAAGGCGTGCCCGCAGCAAAGCTTTCCGGCACGATCCAGAACGATATTCTCAAGGAGTTTATGGTCCGCAACACCTATATCTATCCGCCAGCGCCCAGCATGCGGATCATTGCGGATATCTTCGCCTTTACCGCCCGGGAAATGCCGAAATTCAACAGCATTTCGATCAGCGGGTATCATATGCAGGAAGCCGGCGCGACGGCCGATCTGGAACTCGCCTACACGCTGGCCGATGGTGTCGATTATATCCGCGCCGGCCTTGCTGCGGGCTTGAGCATAGACGCCTTCGCGCCGCGCTTGTCCTTCTTCTGGGCGATCGGCATGAACCCGTTCATGGAAATCGCCAAGATGCGCGCGGCGCGTCTGTTGTGGGCAAAACTCGTCAAGCAGTTTGACCCGCAGGACGACAAGTCACTCGCCTTGCGCACGCACTGCCAAACGTCGGGATGGAGCCTCACCGCGCAGGACGTGTTCAACAATGCGGTGCGCACCTGCATCGAGGCGATGGCGGCGGCCTATGGCGGCACGCAATCCTTGCACACCAATTCACTCGACGAAGCGCTTGCTTTGCCGACGGATTTTTCCGCCCGCATCGCGCGCAACACGCAAATCTTTCTGCAGACAGAAGGCGGCGTGACGCGCCCGACCGATCCCTGGGGCGGCAGCTATTATGTGGAACGCCTGACGCATGATCTGGCGCAAAAAGCCATGACCCATATCGAAGAGGTCGAAGCGCTGGGCGGCATGGCGAAAGCGATCGACGAGGGCCTGCCGAAATTGCGCATCGAGGAGGCCGCCGCGCGAACGCAAGCGCGCATCGATACCGGCGTGCAGACGGTTGTCGGCGTCAACAAGTTCAAACGCGATGAGCCCGAAGACGTGCCGGTCTTGAAGGTGGACAATTCGAAAGTGCGCACGCTGCAGCTCGATAAGCTTGCCCGCCTGCGCAGCGAGCGCGACGAAGCCCGCGTGCAGGAGACCCTGCATGCACTGACGCTCGGCGCCCGCGGCACGGCCAATCTGCTGGCGCTTTCGGTGGAGGCGGCGCGCGCGAAAGCCACTGTTGGTGAAATCAGCGCGGCGTTGGAGGCCGTCTATGGACGCCATCAAGCGCGCATCCAATCCATCAGCGGCGTGTATGCGCGGGAGGCCTCCATGGCCGGACAATCAGCCCTCGAAACGGCGCGCCGCCTGACCGCGCGCTTTGCGGATGCAGAGGGGCGCCGGCCGCGAATCCTGGTCGCGAAGATGGGGCAGGACGGCCATGATCGCGGGCAAAAGGTGATCGCCACCGCATTTGCCGATCTCGGGTTTGATGTCGATGTCGGGCCCTTGTTTTCCACGCCCGATGAAGTGGCCAAGCAGGCCATCGAAAACGATGTGCATGTGATTGGCGTGTCGTCGCTGGCGGCAGGCCATCTCACCCTTGTGCCGGCGCTGCGTGATGGGCTATCGGCGCTTGGCCGCAGCGACGTGATGATCGTGGTGGGCGGCGTGATCCCGCCCGACGACGTTTCCACCCTGAAGCAAATGGGCGCCAGCGCCGTATATCCCCCCGGCACTGTGATCGCGGAAGCCGCGCAGGACCTGTTGGCAACCTTGAGCGCGCGTCTTGGCCACGCAAGCGCCGCGTGACGCCTTCCGCCGATCCCGCAACACTTTTGGCCGCGATGCAAGCGGGAGATCGCGCAGCCCTGGCGCGCGCGATCACGCTGATCGAGAGCCGCCGCGCCGATCATCAGGCCGCAGCCCGTGCCCTGCTGGAAATGGCGATGCCGCACACCGGGCGCGCGGTTCGCATCGGCGTGACAGGCGTGCCTGGCGTTGGCAAATCCACCACGATCGAGCGCTTCGGTTTGTTGTTGTGCGGCTTGGGCAAACGCGTTGCGGTGCTGGCGATCGACCCCAGCAGCGCACGCTCCGGCGGCTCAATCCTTGGCGACAAAACCCGCATGGGCGCCCTCTCCGCCCATGCCAATGCCTTCATCCGCCCATCCCCTGCCGGCGACACGCTGGGCGGCGTCACACGACGCACGCGCGAGACCATGCTGGCGTGTGAAGCCGCCGGGTTTGACGCGATCATTGTGGAAACTGTCGGTGTTGGCCAATCGGAAACCGTTGTCGCAGACATGGTGGATGTGTTCGTCGTGTTGATGTTGCCGAATGCCGGCGATGAGTTGCAGGGCATCAAGAAAGGCCTGATCGAACGCGCCGACATTCTGGTGATCAACAAAGCCGATCTCGACGCCAAGGCCGCCGCGCGCGCACAGCGCACCTATGCCGAAGCGCTGCACATCATTGCGGCGCAAACGCCACATTGGTCGCCGCCGGTGCTCACTGCCAGCGGCCTCACCGGCGACGGACTAGACGCGCTGTGGCGCACGATCATGCGCCATCGCGATGCGCTCACCGCCAGCGGTGACTTTGCAAGCCGGCGGGCCGACCAACAGGTGCGCTGGCTGCATGCGCTGATCCAGGATGATTTGATGGCGGCGTTTCGCGCGCATCCGCAGGTGCGCCAATTGTTTGCCGACCTGGAACGCAAGGTGGCGCACGGCGCCCTGCCAGCCAGTGTCGCCGCCGATCGCCTTATCGCTGCATTCACGGACCCCGCCTGACGCCGTGCCTGTGCGCCATCACCCCAAGGCGCCGATTGCGCCGATCATCGCATTCGATGTCCTACTTGCCGTCGATATGCGGATTGGCGAGACTGTGTCGGCCGCGCCGCCGGGTGGGCGATTGTTCTGACGGTCCTGGGCTTGCGCAATCCGATCCGATGGCGCCGGATCGGCATGCACCCTTGGGGCGTCATGGCGTCACGATCGCAAAGTCGTGCGGGGCCGCACGATCCAGCACCTGACCAAAGGCCTGCAAGGCGCGCGCCTCGCCGTCCAGACGCATCTCGCCCGCCATCGCCATCGCCCGTCCATCCGCGCCCTGAAAGAACAATCTCAGGAAATTTGCGCGCGACAGCGTCACTGTCAGCTGCGGTCTTTGCACATTGGCGGGTTCGTGCACAAGAACACGGTTGCGCAGGCGCACAAAGGTGCGCTCATTGCGCTCTGGAAAGGCAAACAGAATGGCGATGTCCTGGCCTGCGGCCTTTTCCGGATCAATGCGGATCGCGAGCAGATCAAACAGCATGGGCGTCGGCGTGGCTGCGATCATATCAATGGACAGCGTCGTGGGCGAACGCGGCGAGACGCCCACGCGCAACTCCTGTGCGCCTGTCAGATATATGTTGCGCCATACCATGCTTTCAGACTGGTATCCCATCTGATCGAACGCTTGGGCCAGCACGGCTTTCGCACGCTCATTGTTGGGATCGGCAAACACCAAATGGGCGCCAAGCTCGGCTGCCCACCGGAAATCACCGGCGGCGTTCGCCTGTTCCACCAATGTCAAAACGCGCGCCGAACCGCCCATCGCCTCGACATAACGTTTTGCGGACTCTTCGGGGGGAAGCGCATCCAGGCGCGCGGGATTGGCGTCATACCAGCCGAGATAACGCTGATAAACTGCCCGCGCATTATGGCGCATCGCGCCATAATAGCCGCGGTTGAACCAATGCTTCGACAATTCGGGCGGCAGGGCGATGATATCGGCAATCTCGGGCGCAGTCATGCCTTTGTTCATCAGCCGCACGGTTTGATCGTGCAGATATTTGTAGGCGTCGCGATGGGTTGCGATAAAGCGCGAGACCTCATCTTTTCCCCAGCGCGGCCAAGTATGCGCAAGGAACACCACATCACTGCGATCGCCATACAGCGTGAGCGACTGCGTGAGATAATCAGCCCAGGCCTTGGCGTCGCGCACCAGAGCGCCGCGCGGCGGCAGAATATTGTGCATCGTCGCATTGGCGTTTTCCGACAAGGACAAGACACGCCACTGGGGAAAATAGACATTCATCTCCGATGGCGCCTCTGTGCCGGGCGTCATTTGAAATTCAATCGTCACGCCGTCGATGGTGATCGTTTCACCGGTTTCCTTGATCGTCTGTGTGGGTGGAATCATAGACAGGGTCCCCGCGGGCAGCCCCGTGCCGATGCCGGCGCCCAGTTGGCCGGTGGCGCTTTGCGGCAATGGCGCGCCAAATTGATAGGCCGCGCGGCGACTCATGGCGGGGCCCGCGATCAGATTCTCAGCGACCGCATGTTCCATAAAACCGTCAGGCGCGATGATCGCCACCCGCCCGGCGGCGACATCGGCGGCATCCACAACACCCTTCACGCCGCCGAAATGATCGGCATGACTGTGGCTGTAAATCACCGCCTTCACCGGCCGTGGGCCAATTTTTTCGGTGATCAGTTGCAACGCCGCGCGCGCGGTCTCCACGCTGGTCAAGGGATCAATCACGATCCAACCGCTGTCGCCCTGAATGAAGGTGATGTTGGCGATGTCAAAGCCGCGAACCTGATAGATGCGCTCGCTGACCTGGAACAAGCCATGACGCGCCAGCAGCTTTGCCTGTCGCCACAAACTGGGATTGGCGGTATCGGGCGCGTCGCCCGTCACGAAATCATAGGCGTTCAGCGCAAACACGATCCGCCCATCCGCGGCGCGAATATTGGGATCGTTGCGGGAGCCGAGAAAGCCACGATTGGCGCGTGCGAAATCGGCGTCGTCGCCCCAGGCCAGACCACGCGCCATGTCGGCGTTGCGGGCTTTGGCGGCGGGCGAAGCGGGCGTCTGGGCCATGGCTGCCCCGCAAGCCAAAACCAATGCAGCCGCCATCGCGGCGCCTGCGCGTGGGCTGAAGATCATGATCGCCTCCCTTATTGTGTTTTGGGATTATGTTTTGGGATTGTGTTTTGGGCATGCTATCAAGGGTTCGCGAAAAGCGCGATCATTTCCGATGTCACGCGGGCGGGGCGACGGGTCGCAGCGTCGATCAGCGCCCAGACTGTCACGGCCTGCGCCTTCACCGCGCCGGCTGCATCAACAATGCGGACATAGCGATCAAACCGCGCGCCGCGCGCTGCGCCAACCCATGTCTCGACCCACAAATCCTCGCCAAGAATTGTCTCGCGCTTGAAATCGATTTCCAGGCGCGACGCCACCCAGATCCAGCGCGCGCGCATCTGCGAGGGCGCGATCGCCGCCCAATGGCGCACCCCCGCCTCTTCCGCCCAGGCGACATAAACCTTGTGATTCACATGGCCCAATTCGTCGATATGGGCCGCCTCCGCCTTCACCGGAAACCGGTGCTGCACCGCAATGTCATCCATCAGAGAAACCTTGCATCGCCGCCCCAAACAACGGCCATGCCGTGTTTCTATCAGACGGTTTCATCTTCGCGGAAGCGCCGCGCGGCATCGCGTCCATCCTGTTCAGCAAGCCTGCGCGCCTGCTCGACCCATTGCTCGCGTCCGATGCGGCCTTTGAACGCCAGATAGCGCTCGATCCAAGAGACATTCTCCGACGACCAAGCCGCGATCTGATCAAAGTGATAAACGCCCAAAGAATTCAAT
>JBIKVO010000041.1:0-13071 GCA_044356795.1 Caulobacterales bacterium | reverse complement strand
GGCTTGACCGATGTCGAGATCAGTCTCGTCCAAGGGCTCGCCTTTGCGCTCTTTTACGCCATCGCTGCCTTGCCGTTCGGCATGCTCGTCGATCGCGTCAGCCGCCGATGGGTGCTGGCGCTGGGCATCATCGGCTGGTCGATCATGACGGCGGTCTGCGGGTTTGCCCGGTCCTTCTGGGAATTGTTCGTTGCGCGCATGGGCGTCGGAATTGGCGAAGCGAGCCTCGGCCCAGCGGCGCACTCGCTGATCGGGGACTTGTTTCGCGGCGCGCGTCTGCCCTTGGCGATGAGCCTTTATGGCCTCGGCGTCGCCGCGGGCGCTGCAATTGCGACGATTGTTGGAGGGCAAGTGGCGGCTTGGGTCGAAACCCATCCCGGCGCGGTCGTGCCAGGGCTCGGGCTCGTCGAGGGATGGCGCCTTGCATTCTCGATCGTCGCTGCGCCCGGCTTCATCGTCGCCGCCGCGGTATTCCTGATCATTCCGGCGGCTTTCGCCCGCGCGCAGTCGCAGCCTCGCTCAGCCGAAGCCGCCGCCGCTGCGCAGGCGGCGGAGGGATTTGGCGCTTTTATCCGGCGCGCCGCAGGGCCAGGCGCGCTCATCCTCGCGGGCCTTGCGTGTGCGACGGCGGCGAACTACGCAGCATTGAGTTGGGCGCCGGCCTTTCTGCAGAGATCGTTCGGATTGAGCGCGGGGCAGGCGGGGCTTGCGTTGGGTCTGCTCATTTTCACCGCAGCCTTGCCGGGCGGGCTGATCTGGAGCCTCGTCGCGACGCGCATGGCGCGCCGGTCGCAGACCGCCGCGCTGGTTGTTCTTGCGGCATCGACAGCGGCCGCAGCGCCCTTCGCTGTGATCGGCTATGTCGCCGATACGCTGCCGATCGCCATCGGCGGCTTGTATCTCGCGACGTTTCTGGGGGCCGGCCTCGTCGGGCTGGGGCCGGCGATCGTCCAGGCCGCGACACCGTCGCAGGCGCGCGGTCGCGTGTCGGCGATCCAATTGCTGGTGACCAGCGTCTTCGGGATGAGCGCCGGGCCGTTCGCCGTCGCCGCTCTCACAGATTACGTCTTCGTCGCCGAAGCGCGCGTCGGCGAAGCGCTCGCCATCTCTGTCGCAGTGTTCTCGCTGGCGGCGGGGGCCGCGCTTGCGGCGGCGCGGCGGCCCTACGAAGATTTCCTTGGCGCGGGCGCTGCGCACCGCGAAACCGATGCTCCGGAGGCGACCTGATGCGATCGATCGTTGCGGCCTTGACGTGTGCGCTGCTCGTCGCCGGCTTGGCCGAGCAGGCGCGCGCGCAGACGCCGCCGGACGCCAGCTGGGCTGGCGCCTGGGCCGATCATGTGATCGGCGGCGGTGTGGCGGAGGGCCGCGCGTCGGCCGCCGTCGTCGCGGTCGTCGGCGCGACGGGCGCCCCGTTCATGCGCGGCTATGGTCTCGTTGACGGTCCCCGATCACGCGCGGTCGACCCGGCGCGGGATCAATTCCAGATTGCTTCGGTCTCGAAGACGTTTACCGCGGCGGCCTTGGCCCAATTGATTGCGGCCGGGGAGATCGCTGGGCTCGACGCGCCGGTGAACTCCAGTCTGACGCGCGCGCAGATCCCCGACAATCGCGGCGAAGCGATCACCTTCCGCGATCTTGTCACGCATAGCGCCGGCTTCGAGGAGCGCGGCTACGGATATTTTGATCAGGGTGCGGGCGCTGCGCCCGCCAGTGGCGCGCGCCTTCTGGCCCGGCTTCCTGCTTATGTGCGTCCAAGGGGCCAAACCGCGGTCTATGCGAACTTCGGTCCGATCCTGGTGGGCGCTGCGCTGGAGGACCGCAAAGGCGGCGCGCCCTTCCAGACGATCCTGCGCGATCAGATCTTCGCCCCCCTGGGCATGACGGCGTCGACGTTGAACTACGATCCGACGGGAGGCCCCGATCTCGTCACCGGCTATGCGGGCGCGCGCAAGATCAGTCATGCATTCAACGCGCCGATGTTTGCGCCCACGGGCTCGGTGCAGACGACGGGCGTCGACATGGTCGCCTACATGGAGGCCATGCTCGGGCGTCGATCCGACGTGCTGCCGCCGGCCGCCCTCGACCTGCTGCAACGGCCGGCCTTCGCCAACGATCCGGCTTTGGATTCGATCGCGATGTTCTGGACGCGATCATCCTGGGGCAAGGCGCAGATTTTGGAGCATGCGGGCGGGCTTGCGGGCGTGGGCGCCTGGCTGATCCTTGCGCCAGAGCATGGGATCGGCGTCTTCATGGCGTGGTCGGGCGGAACGCATCCATTCGATTATGGCATGCTGCGGGACAGTGCACTGGCGGCCGCACTGGGGCCCCGGGTATATGCGCCTCTTGTCGCGCGCGCGGCGCCGCCGGCTTCGGCGGCGGGGCGCTATCTCGAAGAGCGCCGGCCGCGGTCAACGCCTGAGGCGCTGTTTGGACTGGATGCGATCAAGACGATCCGCGTGTCTCCGGCCGGTCTCTTCGTCGGCGATAAAGGGCCGTATTTGCAAACCGCTCCCGGCGTGTTCGAGCGCGACGCCGGCGCGGCAAGCGGGCGCGACGTCATCGTCGTGCGCGACGGCGTGATGCGCACGCGGCTCGGCGCGGCGCGCAAAGTCGACGGCGTCGACGACCCGGCAACACAACGCGCCGCTTTGCTGGCCGCCGGCATCGTCGCGCTGACAGGGTTTGCGGGCTTTTTCTGGCCGCCGACGCGGGTGCGCCCGATTGCGATCCTTGGGGCCTTTATGCCCCTTATCGGGCTTGCCGCGCTCTTCGCGCCGAGCCCTTCCGGGCGGTCCCTCGTCGAACTGATGCAGGCCGGGGAGGTGCTGCGGTTCCATGGTCTCGCGGGTGTCATGGCGATCGCCGCGATCGCTGCGGCGGCGCTTGCGGTTCGCGCGCTCGCGCCGGCCGCGATCCGTGGGCAGACGGTCTCCGGCCGTCTCGCCCGCGGTCATGCAGCGGCCCTCTCGCTCTCGCTGGCGACGATCGCGGTGATCCTTTGGGTCTGGCGGATCGGCGCGCCCTTCTAGCCGGTAAAGGGCCAGAGGTCGCGGCGCACCTGGGTAAACGGCAGGGCGTTCAGATCCAGCGAGGCCACGCCCGGCGTCCCGACATAAGCGATGTCGCGGCTGATGCGGCTGAAGCCGGTGTAGAAGTGCTGCATCGATTTCACCACGAGGACGCGTTTTTTTCGGGGGTCGACGCCGAAAACGCTGAATGCATTCGGCGCGAAGCACTGGCTGCGTTTGCTGGTCAAAACGAGGTCGAAATCACCGGGGCCGCGAACGACAGCGACATCGCCTAGGGCGGCGCGCACGATCTTCACATCGTGCTCGCCATCTTCGGCGAGGGCAACGACCGCGACGTCGAGGTCAAGAGGCGGGCCCGAGAACGCACACGTTTTGCCGCCGATGCGCAGCGGAAGGCGCGCGCCCACCCCCGCCGCCGTGGCGATCTGGACGGCGACCGGATCGAAGATGAAGGCGGCGCCGGCATTGGCGACGCCTGCGTCGATGAGCCCGCCGATCAGATATGTGGAATCGCTCGGCGCGCCGGCGCCGGCATTGTCCGCGAAATCCGCCAAGACGAGCGGTGTCGAAGCCGAATGCGCGTGCGCCATCGCCACGGCTTCCGCGACCGAGATCAAAGGCGTGCGGGCTTTGCCGCGCATCGCAAAGACACGTTCAGCCAGCGCCTGCGCCACTGCGGCGCCATGCGGGTTTGCCCCGTCGGTGACGACGAGCGTGCGGGTTGCGAAGTCCGCAACATCGCCCCACGGAAATCCGTGGATCAGCGATACCGACAGAATGCCAGGCTCGGACTCGAGCGCGGTCATCTCGCGCACCAGGGTCGCTGCCGGCTCGATTGGGGTGAAAAACATGTCCATCATCCCGCAATCGGCGACATGCATGTGGGGCCGGACGGCGCCATCGAGGGCGTCTTGCAGGATGCGCCAAAGGTCTTCGGCGCGTGCGACGCCGTCAGTGTGCGGATATTCCTTGAAGGCGATCAGCACATCGGCTGCGTCCGTCATTGCGCGCGAGAGATGCGCGTGTGGATCAAGGGTCGCGCCAATAAGGCATGCAGGCCCAACGATCGTGCGCAATCGGGTGAGAAGGTCGCCTTCGCAATCGGGGTAGCCATCCGCCGCCATCGCGCCGTGAAGGCCGAGCGCGACGGCGTCCAGCGGCCCTGCTGCGGCGGCATAAGCGAGAATGTCGTCGCGCACGGTCTCCCAGGCGTCACGCCGGATCAGGCCGCCAGGATGGGCGCCATAGCATGGTCCTTCGATCAGCGCCCAGTTCCGCGCACCGCACACGCGTCGGCCGATCGTCAAGGGGGCGGTGTAAAGCGTCGGCGCGTCCGGATGCGTTCCCGGCGCGACATAGAATGCGCGAAGTTCGGTAAGCCCGGTGCGCAGGGGGGAGAAGGTGTTCGTTTCGGTCTGGGCGGAAGCCGTGAAAATCCGGCGCATGGCGGTTTGTCCTAAAGGTTGGCGGCGGCGATCAGCGCCTGGGCATAGGCGGAGCTGGGCGCTGTCAGGACCGCGTCCGTCGGGCCCTGCTCGATCAATTCGCCATCCTTCATCACCGCCACCTCGGTGCACAGGTGGCGGACGACAGCCACGTCGTGCGAAATCAGGAGGAGGCCGACACCGGCGAGACTGAGGGCGAGGAGCTCGTCCAGGATCGCGGCCTGAATGATTGCGTCCAGAGCCGACGTCGGTTCGTCGAGAATGATGAGGCGCGGCGACGTCGAAAGCGCGCGGGCGAGCGCCAGTCTTTGCCGTTGGCCGCCGGAAAGCGCATGGGGAAAGCCATCGAGCGCGGTTGGCGGCAGGCGAAGACGCGCGAACAAGGTCTCAGCAAGCGCACGGCGTTCGTCGCCTGTCACGCCATCAATCAGATGGGCGGGTTCGGTCGCGCAGCGCCAGTTGGCCATGCGCGGATTGAGAGCCGACGCACTGTCCTGGTAGACGAACTGAATGCTCCGTCGAAAGGCTGGCATGCGCGTGTGTGCGGCCGTGAGGGTCTCGCCGTCGAAAACAACCCGCCCCGCGCTTGGCATGTGCAGGCCGGCGAGCGCGCGCGCCAGGGACGTTTTTCCCGAGCCGGATTCGCCGATGAGGCCAAAAGCGGCTCCTGCGTGGATTGCCAGGGATATGTCGCGTACGGCCAGTTGGCTCTGTGCGTCGGACGCTGCGCCATAGCGGATGGCGACAGACTCGGCGGCAAGGATCGCGGTCATGGCCGATCCTCACCCAGCAGAGGCTGTCTTGGCGAGCCCGCGCCGGGCAGGGAGGCTTTCAGACGCTGGGTATAGGGATGTTGGGGCGTCGCCATGACCTCCCGCGCTCCCCCGACTTCTACGATGCGCCCGGCCTGCATGACGCCGACCCTGTCGCAGAAGCGGGCGACAGTGCCGAGATCATGGGAAATGAACAAGATGGCGGAGCGCGTCTGCGCCGCACGTGTCGCGAGGAGGTCAAGCACCGCGATCCGCGTCGTCGGATCGATCGCCGTGGTGATCTCGTCGGCGATAACGAGGCGCGGCGCTCCGGCGAACGCCATCGCGATCAGAACGCGCTGCCGCATGCCGCCCGATAGCTGGTGCGGATAGCTGCGAAGGACGCGTTCGGATTCCTTGATATTGACGGCGGCAAGGTCCTGCGCCGCATCCGCCAGGGCGGACCGTCGTGACCGTGCGCCATGTGCGCAGGCCGCGTCCGCCATCTGCGCGCCGATCGTCCGGGTCGGCGCCAAGGCGGTCATGGGCTCCTGAAAGATCATGCTTGCAAGCCCGCCGCGGACGGCGCGCAGATCGACCGCACGCGGTGTGCGCAGATCGATGCCGCAAACGTCGAGGCGCGCGGCCGTCAGAAGCGCGCTCGGCGGCTCCACGCGCAGGGCCGCTGCCGCGGTCAAGGATTTGCCGCTCCCGGATTCTCCCACGAGACCGAAAATCTCGTTGGGCGCGATCGTCAGGCTCACGCCGTCGACGGCCCATGTCGTCGCGCCGGCGAAGCGGATGCGCAGATCTTCGATGTCGAGAACGGGCGGCGTCATGGTCGCGCCCCACGCCGCGGATCAAGTTCATCCCGGACCGTGTCGCCCAGGAGGTTGAAGCCGAGTGTCGTCAGGACGATCGCTAGTCCTGGGAACGCCGCGTACCACCAGCAATCCAGGAAGAAGAGACGCCCGGATGCCGCGAGCGCTCCCCATTCGGGCGACGGCGGTTGTGCGCCGAGCCCGACAAAGCCCAGGGCGGCGGTGGCGAGAATCACGCCGCCGATATCGCTGACGGCCTGGATCAGCATCACGGGAAAAATGTTCGGCGCGATGTGGCGCGCCAGGACATAGGATCCAGATGCGCCATTCGCGACCGCAGCTTCGACAAACGCCTCGCGGCGGAGCGTCAGCGTCTGATTCCGGGCGAGGCGGATATAGGCCGGCGCGCGCGCGACGACGATTGCGATCAGCGCGTTCACGAGCCCTGGCCCCAAAGCGGCGGCGAGCGCCATGGCCAGGACCAGCGCAGGAATCGACAGCATCACGTCGACGGCGCGCATGATGAGGGTGTCGATCCAGCGCGGAGCCAGCGCGCTTGTCCCGCCGATCAGCACCCCGAGGAGCGCGCAGGCCGCGACCGTTGCGACGGAGGACGCAACCGACAGTGGCGCGCCATGCGCAATGCGGGTCAGGAGATCGCGTCCGAGCTCATCAGAGCCGAACCAGTGCGCGGCGCTGGGGGGCGACAGACGGTGGGCAAGGTCGATCGCGTCGGGCGCATAGGGGGACCAGATCATGCCGAAGAGGCAGACGAGCGTGACGAGCACAAGACAGGCAAGCGCGATCATCGTCGAAGCCGCGGGCTTATCGAAACGAGGCGCGCTGCCGGTCACGGCCGGACGCTCTGGGTGCGCGGATCGATGACGCTGATGAGCATGTCGACAACCAAATTGATGCTGGCATAGACGACCGCCGCCAGAAGCGTGAAGCCCATGATCGCGGGGAAGTCGAGCCCCGCGATCGCCTGCATCGTGTAGGCCCCAAGGCCTGGCCAGTTGAAGATCAGTTCGGTGACGACCGCTCCTCCCAGAAGGTCGGCGAATGTGAGGCCCATCGCCGTCGTATAGGGGACCAGCGCCGGCGGCGCCGCGTAGCGGGTTGCGATCCGCCAAGGGGAGAGCCCGGCGGCGCGCGCCCTTCGCACGAAGTCCTGCTGCAGGACATCGAGCAAGGCGGCGCGAAACAGGCGCACGGCCCCGCCCCAGGCTGCGATCGCCAGCGTCACTGCGGGCAAGATCACGTGTAAGAGCGCATCGCCGACGATGTCGAGCCGCCCCGCCAGAAGTCCATCGACGACGAGAAGGCCCGTCACGATGGCGGGGGTATCCATCTCCACGGACGCGCGCCCGCCCAGCGGCGTCCATCCCAGCGCCACGCCGACGATGCCGATCAGAAGCAGCGCGGACCAGAATGTCGGTGTGGACAGCGAGATCGCGCTCACCACGCGAACCACATGGTCGATGGGCCGGTTGTGATTCATGGCCGCGAAGGCGCCGAATGTGAGACTCGCGCCGACGATCAGGATCAAGGCACACAGCGCCAGTTCGATTGTCGCCGGCGCCGCGCGCAGCAACTCCGTCAAGACCGGCTCGCCCGATCGGATCGAGATTCCCAGATCGCCGCGCAGCAGGGCGTCAAGGTAACGCAGATATTGCTCCCAGATCGGCCGATCGAGACCAAGCGCCTCACGCATCTGCGCAACGACCTCCAGGCTCGCGCCATCGCCCGCCGCCAGCCGCGCCGGATCGTTGGGGATGAGGTGTGAAATCGCGAACGTGATCAGCGACGCGCCCAGCAGTGTCGCGGCGAACCCGCCAAGCCGAGACGCCATCGCGATGACGCGACGCGGCATGTCAGAAATACGTCCGCAGGACGCGTATGACCCGCCAGGCGTCGTCGACGACCAGGAGGGCGCGCCATTTGTCGAAGGTGGTGCAGGGATGGGAAATGCCGAAGCCGATGGCGTCGCCAATGGCCGGCGCGTCGTCGTCGGGCCCGTCGAGAAAGGCGTGCTGATCGTTGACGGCCGTTACCCGCCAGCCCGCCGGTATCGGCATGACCGGTCCGCGCGCGTTCGGAACGCGCCACAAGGGCGTCGGCGGATGGGCGTCGAGGCCGACATCGCGTTTGCCGATCCCGACGATGATGCGTCCCGGCTCGGGGTGTGATTGGACAAGGCCCCAGACCTCCAGGGCCGGCTGCAGATCGTATCCGATGTCGCGCGGGGTCGCCGATCGGCCCCGCAACGCCTCATAGAGGCGATTGTACATGTCGCTGTCATGCGTGAGGTAACAGCCCGAGCGGAGCACGACGCGCCAACGCGTCTCGAGGCGTGCGGCGGTGAGCGTCTGTGCGGCGAGATCATAGAAGCCCGATCCGCCCGCCGTCAGCAGCACTTCGCCGTCGAACAGTTTTGCCCCGTCGCAGGCGCGGGCCAGCGCCACTGTCAGATCGACCATGCGTTGCGCGCGCTCTTGGCCATCGGCGGCGGTCTGGAACACGCCCTCGAAGGTTTCAACGCCGCGCAGGCTCAGTCCCGGCGCCCTCGCGGCGGCTTCGGCGACGGCTAGTCCTTCCGACAAGGAGCGAACGCCTGCGCGGCCGCCGGTCTGCCCGACTTCGACGAGAACCTGAAGCGGCCGGGCATGTCGTGCGGCGATCCTCGACAGCGCCGCGACATTGGCTTGCGAGTCGACGAGGCAATAGAAATCGAAAGCGGGGTCAGCGTTGATCTCGTCGACGACCCATTGGATCGCCGCATCGCCGACGAGCTGGTTCGCCATGAGAATGCGAGAGACGCCGAATGCGCGATAGGCCCGCACATGATGCGGCGTCGCAGCGGTAATCCCCCAGGCGCCGTCGCGGCGCTGCATCTCGAACAAGGCCGGCGCCATCGTGGTTTTGCCGTGCGGCGCGATAGTGACGCCGTAGGCCTGCGTGAAGGCCCGCATCCAGGCGCTGTTGGCGATGATCGCGGCGCTGCGCAGCGTCGCCATCGGGAAGGTCACGGCGTCCTCGAAAATGCACAGCTTGCGCGCGGCGACGTCGTCGTCTCGCAGTCCGTACAGAGCTTCCGGCACGCCTTTCAGCGTCCAGTCGAGCGGCTCCGCGCTGGCGGGGTCACGGATCGTCGTCATGCCGGCGCTCCCCGTCGAAGCACGCGCCCTGGTCGTGCGCCGGTGGGGGCCCCGTCGGCCCAGACGCGAACGCCGCCGACAAGAACGCCTTCGATCCCCACAGACGCGCGCGTCGGTTCTGCAAACGTTGCGCGATCGGCGACCGTGTCCGGGTCCACGAGTGTGATATCAGCAATGGCGCCCGGCGCCAGAACACCGCGATCGCGCAACCGAAACTGGCTCGCCGGCAATCCCGTCATGCGACGCACGGCCTCCTCAAAGCCGAACAGCTTCACCTCGCGCACATAATGGCCCAAGACGCGCGTGAACGAGCCCCAAAGGCGTGGGTGGGGCCGGATATTGTTGGGCACGCCGTCGGATCCGATCATCGCGGCGCCGGCGCTGAGGATGCGTTGCACGTCGCCCTCGTCCATCATGAAATAGACGCCGCCGCCGGGCGAGAGCGCGGCAAGCGCCTCGCGTTCGCCGAGCCCCAGGCGGGCCGCGGCCTCCGAGAGCGCGAGGCCAGCGAATTCCGGATAGGGTTTGCTCCATGTAACGAGCGTCCTGGTCGCAGCCGACCAGCTCTTTTCGTTCAGCATGGTGGAGCTCGCGGCATAGGGATAGACGTCGAACCCGACGCAATGGCAGGTCGCGGCATGCGCGATTTTGGCGAGCGTCGCCCGGGATCGACCGACGTTCTTCGCGCCCGACACTTTATGATGCGAGATCACGAGCGGCGCGCCGGCCGTCATGGCGATCTCCACCGCTTCATCGATTGCCGCTTCGACGGCGTCGCTTTCGTCGCGGATATGGGCGGCGTAGACCCCGCCCACTTTTCCAGCGAGCGCCACGAGCTCTGTGACTTCGTCGGCGGGCGCTGCAAACGCTGGGGGATAGAAGAGGCCCGAAGAGACGCCGATCGCGCCGGCCTCCAGCGCTTCCTGACACTTCGCCACCATGGCGCGACGCTCTTCGACCGACGCCGGGCGCGACAGGTCCGTCATGACGGCCGCGCGCAATGTGGTATGGCCGACGAAACAGGCGGCGTTCACCGCGGCAGGCGCTGCCTCGAGCGCATCGAGATAAGCCGCAAAAGTCGCAAAGCGGAAGGCCGCCATGTCTGCCACCTCCGTCAGCGGCGCAGGCGGCGGCGTCGCGGCGACCAGGGGCGCAAGGCTCACGCCGCAATTGCCGGCGATGACGGTCGTGACCCCCTGGCTCACTTTCGCGGGCAGGAGCGGATCATCGAACAGCGCCTGGTCGTCGTGGGTATGCACGTCGATAAAGCCGGGGCACACGGCGAGCCCAGCGGCGTCGACAGTCTGCGCCGAGCGCCAAGATGCCGCCGATCCGATCGCGACGATCCGGCCGTTGCGCACAGCGACGTCGGCCCGATAGCGCGGCGCGCCGGAGCCGTCGACGATATCCCCGCCCGTAATTGCGAGGTCGATCGATCCGATATCGCCCACGCTGCGCTCCTGTTTGTTCCGGCCAAAGGTCCGCGTGCGTCGCCCCGCCCCATTTTCCTATCGGAAAACATATCGTATCCCGGTTGTCATGTGCAGATTGACATTTGCGGGAAAATTTTTCTAATCAGAAAATGCGGGGAGGCGGCAATGACGGGCGCCCAGTTGATGCGAGCGTGGAGGGCTGTCTTCGCTTTCCTCGCTTGGGCGTTCGCGGCCGCGACGCCGGCGGTCGCGGATACCTTGCGTGTGGCGCTCTCCGCGCAACCGGGCCCGTTTGACCCCGCCGTCGCCCCGAGCCCCGAGCAACTCGCGCCGATTGGCCCGGCCTATCAACGTCTGGTTGCCCCGGATGGCGGGCCACAACTTGCGAGGTCGTGGCGTGCGGACGCCGAGGGTCGCGTCTGGACGTTCGATCTTGCGACGACGGCGCGGTTCGACGACGGGCGCAGCGTCGATGCGCAGGCCGTCGTGTTCTCCCTGCAGCGCCTGATCGCCGTCGGACGCGGCCCCTCCAGCGAACTCGCGAGCATCCTCGATCGGGTCGAAGTGATCGATCCAAAGACCGTGCGCATCGTCCTCAAGGCGCCAAGTCCGCATCTGCCCCAAATCCTGGCGGCGCGAAGCGCGGCGATCGTCAATCCCGCTGTGGCTGCCCATGCGAGCAGGGGAGACCATGCGTCTGCGTGGCTTGCCACGCGCTCTGCAGGTTCGGGGCCGTATCGGGTGGTCTCTGCGGGCGCCGTCGTGACGCTCCAGCGCAACCCGTTTTATGCGGGGGCGCCGGGCGCGTTCGACAGCATCGTGTTTCAGGTCATTTCGGATCCGACCGTGCGGGCGCTCGCGGTGACGCGGGGCGACGTTGACCTCGCCTTTCTGATGCCTTCGCAGACGCTCAAGCGGCTGCGTGCGGACACGCGCGTTGTGGTGCATGCAGCGCCCGCCTTCGCGTTCCAGAACATTGCCTTCAACATGGAGCGTCCGGTCTTTGCGGATCGACGATTGCGCGAGGCGCTGGCCTCGGCGATCGACACGACGGCGATCGTGCGCGACATCCGCGGCGGTTCGGCCCTCGCATTCAAAGGGCCGATCCCGGAGGGCGTCCCAGGCGCCGATCCCAGCGCTTACCCCATTCGCTTCGATCCGGGCCACGCGCGCCGATTGGCGGCAGCGGTTGGCGGGACGGCGCAGCGCGTCGTCATGATCTATCCCGGCGTTTCACCGGAGACGGACACGGTTGCACAATACATCCAGGCCGTCGCCGCCCCGCTTGGCCTCCAGGTCCGGCTGGAGCGCCTGTCCATTCCGGCATATCTCGACCGGATGCAACGCGGGACATACGATCTCGTGCTTCAAGGGTTCGTCGCGCCGACGCCGGACATCTCCTCCGTTCTCGGCGCTTGGTTCGATCCGGCCAAGATCGGCGTCGACAACCCGGCGCGCTATGCCAATCCGCGCGTTGCACCGCTCCTGCAAGCATCGGCCCGTGAAATTGACCCCGCCAAGCGGGCCCGCCTCAATGCAGATATTGCACGCCTCGTGAACCAGGACCTGCCCTACATTTACCTGCAGCAGAACAAAGTCGCAAACGTCGTGCGCGCCGATCTCGAGGGCTATCGTCTGGACGGCGTGCGTGCGCTTGATCTCCCGCTCGACACGCTGCGGCGCCGCCGATGACCTGGACGGATGTTCTCGAAGCCGCTTGCAGGGAGGCGGGGGCGCCTGGCGCTGCGCTCGGCGTCATCGACGGCGATATGGTCGAAGTCGCGACCTTTGGCGTCCGTTCAGTCGCGACATGCGCGCCTGTGACGGCGCGGACGCGCTTCAACCTGGGGTCGGCGACGAAGATGCTGACCGCCGCGCTCCTCGTCGAGCAGGCAAACAAGGGGCGGCTTGATCTTGATACCGCCGTCGCGCGCCAGGGCGACATCATGCTCCCCGCCGGAGATCTGCGCGACAGGGTCACGCCGCGCCATCTGTTGATCCATCGAGCGGGATTTTTCGGGGACGTGTTCGCACCGGACGTGCGCGGCGGCGGCGCTCTGGAGACCTATGCTGCGCGCGCGGCCTCGTTCGAGCGGACATGCGCGCCGGGGACCTTGTTTTCCTACAACAATGCGGCGTTCGCGCTCGCCGCGCGCTTGACCGAGATCGTCGCGGATACGCCATGGCTCGAGCTGATCCGGTCCCGTGTCATCGTCCCGCTCGGCACGATGGACCTGACGCAAGGCGCGGGCGCGACCGACGACGAAGCGATAGGGCACGCGGTGATCGCGGAGGGACCGTCTGTCATCGCCGAGGCGCCAGTGATCGCCGCGATGGCGCCTTCGGGATCGACGTTCAAAGCCTCGATCGTCGATGCTTTGGCGATCGCGGCCGCATTGGTCCAATTCCGCCCGCCCTTCGCGCCTGACG
>JBIKVO010000351.1:0-3717 GCA_044356795.1 Caulobacterales bacterium | reverse complement strand
TGGCGTTGAAAATGTCCGCATTCGGATCATCGCGGCCGCTGGGCGCCTGGCACACGACACGCCCCGGCGCCACGAAACGGGCAATGTTATCGACATGGCCGTCGGTGTGATCGTTCAACAGGCCCTCGCCCAGCCAAATCACCGCACGCGCGCCCAGATGCGCGCCAAGGGCAGCTTCGGCGCGGGCCTGATCCCAACCGGGATTGCGATTGGGATTGAGCAAACATTGGCGCGTCGTGAGGAAGGTTCCCGCCCCGTCGCCGTCGATGGCGCCCCCCTCCAAGACGAAATCGGCGGGTTGGAAATTGACGCCAGCGTGCGCCGCGATCCGCTCGGCCACCGTATCGTCATGGTCGAGGCGGTATTTTCCGCCCCAGCCATTGAAACGAAATCCAAGCGCCACCGGCTTGCCGCTGCGGCGGGCGAAAATCGGGCCTGTATCGCGCAGCCAGATATCGCCGAAGGCCTCTTCATGCAGGTCGGCGTGCGATGGAAGCATCGCGCGCGCACTGGCGCCCGCTTCGGCGCCACACGCGAGAACGTGTACGTTTTCTAAAGCGCCAAGCGCTGCGACCATCGCAGCGACTTCCTGGCGCGCCGGTTCGAGATCAGTTTCCCACAACGACGCGTCCGACGGCCAGGCGGTCCACAGCGCGCGATGCGGCGCCCATTCGGGCGGGATCACAAGATCAGTCATGCTTTGCCTCACGCCGCTCGCCTTACGCAGCTTTTGGCGCAAACGAAAGGGGCAGCCTGCCCGCGCAAGCCGCCCCTCAGTTCCCCCAAAGGCAGCGCGCCGAACCGGCGCGCGCCCCTTCGGCATGCTCAGAACTCGTACTTCAGGCCGAGCAGGATCGTCCAACGGGAACGATCGGTGTTGCGCGCCTCTGTCGCGCCGGTGTTCACCGACGAGATCCGGTAGCGCGTGCAGCTAAGGATGCCGGCGGCGTTGGCCAAACCGTCATTGCCAGCGCAGCTCACGTCGAAGAGGCGGAAGTCTTCGCCGAACTCTTCGATAATGCCCCACTCGTCATTGAGCATGTTCGCGACGTTTTGAATGTCGATCGTGAACAGCGTGCGGTGGGTCTCGGCGAACGCCGGCAATTCCTGGCTGAACTGGAAGTCCCACTGCGAAACGCGCTCGTTCTCATAGGTGCCGCGCGGGACGATGCCGCCCTGTGGGATGTCGAAGCGACGGATCATCGAGCGCAGATTGTCAGCGGTTAGCGCCGTGTCGAACGCAACGCGGCTGTCGCTCGACACTTGCCAGGCGCCGCCCGGTGCAATTTGGCTGACGCTACCGGTCATGTTTGGCACGTAAGCCAATTGCGCGCCGCGATTGACGCCGAAGGTCGGGTTGCGGCCGCCGCCAGCGCTCATCGTGAAGGACGAACGGCGACCCGCACGGTCTTCGCCGAACAGAGTGAAGCGGGTCTCCAGATCGCCGAAGAAGTTGTGGCGGAAGCCCAACTCCAACTTGAAGGCGTCGTCCACCTGCTCTTGGCTCGTGCCCTTTACCGCGGTGTTCGGATCGATCGATGCGAACTGGCCGCCGTACAGCGAGCTTGCTGTCGAGGAGAAGCGGGCTGAAGTGGAGAAGTCTTCGATCTCTTGGAGCGTGTAGACAAAGTTCACCGACAAGCCGTTTTCAAATTCCTTGCCGATGCCCAAGGCCACTGTCCAGGCGGTGTTTTCCTCGCCCGGATTGTATGCCTGGATATCGCGGTTGCCGCCCGGCGCGCCCGCGGAAGAGCCGCTGGTGACAACCGGGATATTGGTTGGAACGGGTGCGACCGTGGCGCCGACGATCGACGTCCGCTGCGCGGTGCTCAACCCGTCATAGCGCAGGCGGCCGTCCGGCGTCACAGCACGGACGCCATTGACGATCAATGGGATAGCACGGGCGTCGCGGAACGCAAGATTGACTTCGCTGCGCACAAACACGCCGTCGAAGGTCAAGCGCCAATCGTCCCACACATCATAGCGAAGCGACAGATTGGCTTTCCAATCGGACGGCATATCGAAGCCAGGGGCCAGCACATTGGTTTCCGCCGCGATTGGCGCGCCAGCGCCGGCGAGGAACGCCTGAACAGAGGCCGGGAAGTTGGCGGAGCGGCCGAAATTGCTGTTGACCGGCACGTTCAATGCAGCCGAGCCGATCGCTTGCGTGAAGCCCGCCGAACCGGTGGTTTCAGAGAAGGTTCCGTCGGCATTGCGGACGATCCGGATCGTGTTGTCCAGGATGCCGGTGTTTGAATAGACGTTCGACAGGAACACATCCGGCAGACCGCCCGAGAACAGGCCGAAACCGCCGGAAACGCGCAGGGTTTCGATCGGATCCCACTTGAACGACACCCGCGGCATCAGCACCTCGATACCGTCATAGGTCACCTGATTGTTTTGGCCAGGATTGCGGACGGTGAAGTTCGGGTTGCGCGCAGGCTTTCTGTCGACAGCATAGGAGTCGAAGCGAACGCCATAATTCAGGGTGAAGCTGTCGGTGATATCCCAGCTGTCCTGCAGGAAATAGGTGGTCACGTCATAGCTGAACAAGGCTGCCGCATCGCGCGGATTACCGGTCAGGGCGTTGCGATAGTCTAAGACGTTCGCACGGCCTTGTTGGAAATCGGTGATCGAGTCGAAATAGTAGGTGCCGTCGGAATTCGGCACGAACAGATTGTTGATCTCAATCGTTTGCAGCTGGACGCCCGCCTTCAGCAGGTGATCGCCGAGCACATATTCGCCAGAAAACTGGTATTGGGTGTTCGTCGTGGCGAGTTCGTTGGCGTGACGGAATTGGTCCGGCCCGAACCGCACAACGCCCGCCTGTGAGGAGCCGTTGCGGCAGTTTTCCAGCGGGAAGGATTGGCCGACCGCGTCGGCGTTTGTCAGGGTCGAACACACGCGGATGTCCGCGAAGCTTTGGCCGGAGGGCGGCATCTGGGCGCGGTTATACTCGCGCTTCGAATAGCGGAACTCGGTCGACAGCGCCTCCGTCCAGTCAGAGTTAATCTGGAGCGCGTAGGCAGCATCCTCTTCGCCCGTAAGATACCACTGGCTGTCAAGACCGGCCGAGAATTGCCCCAGATTGGTCCGCTGGATCAGGCCAGATTCCGCATAACGATAGGTGACGTTTGCACGGTGGCCGGGCGCGATGTTCCAATCGAAACGGGCCGAATATTTTTCGTCCGTGATCGGCTTGGTGAGCGTGATGCCGCCGACCGCGAAGGTCGAGTTGTAGAATGTTGGGCTGGAGAACACGCTGGTGACGGCGTCGATATTCGCTTGAGTCATCGGCGCGCCGGCCGGGCCGGTGATGGTGTTGGCAAAGCCGAGGCCGGCAGGACCTGTCGTCGTTGCGTCAAACGACGAGAAGTTTTCGTAGGAGAGCGCGAAGTTCAACACGTTCGGGATCACTGGGCCGCGGAACGTGGCGCCATAGTTTTCCTGGCTGATCTGCGCGCGGACTGCTTGGCCTTGCAGGCGGGTGCCGACAAGCCCCTCATTGATGTACTTCACAAAGGCCGAACCTTGGAACTCGTTGCCGCCGTCGGCAAGAATGATGTTCAAGCCGCCGCCCAGGAAGTCGCCGTTTTCAACGTCGAACGGCACGGCTTCAACTGCGAATTGGCCAATGGCATCCAGCGAGACCGGGCCGCGGCGGGTGGGGAAGCCGCCCGTGTTCAGGCCGAAATCGTCCTGGGCCTGCACGCCGTC
>JBIKVO010000350.1:0-3724 GCA_044356795.1 Caulobacterales bacterium | reverse complement strand
GCGCCGCGGGCGCGGATCAGGCCGGGCCGATCGGGCGGCGTTTCCAGCGATGCGATCAGCGCGCGCACATGGGAGAAATCGAGCGCGGCGCTGCGCCATTCGACGGCCTCCACCGTCTCGAATTCGTGCGCCTGCACGCGCGCGATTGTCTCTTCATCAAAGGGTGGACAGGCGCCCGTTTCACCGAAGGTTCCATCGGTGCGAAACCGCCCGGCGCGGCCGGCGATCTGGGCCACTTCATCGGGCCGCAAAACGCGCGATCGGCGTCCGTCGAACTTGGCGTAGGATGCAAACGCGACATGATCGACATCCATATTCAAGCCCATGCCGATCGCATCGGTGGCGACGAGATAATCCACCTCACCATTTTGATAGAGCGCGACCTGGGCGTTGCGCGTGCGCGGGCTCAAGGCGCCCATCACCACCGCAGCCCCGCCTTTTTGCCGGCGCAGCAATTCCGCGATCGCGTACACCTCCTCCGCCGAGAAGGCGACAACCGCAGACCGCTTGGTCAATTTTGTCAGCTTGCGCGGACCGGCATAGCTTAAAGTTGAAAAGCGCTCGCGCCGCTCAATGATCGCCTCCGGCACAAGCCGGCGCACCATGGTGCGCATCGTGTCCGAACCCAGCAGCATTGTTTCTGATCGGCCGCGGGCGCGCAGAATACGATCGGTGAACAAGTGGCCGCGGTCGGGATCGCGGGCGAGTTGGATTTCATCCACCGCCAGGAAATCGGTACGCCGATCGAGCGGCATCGCCTCAACGGTGCAGATAAAGTAGCGCGCGGTTGCGGGGGCGATGCGCTCTTCGCCGGTGATCAGCGCGGCCGCGCGGGCCCCTTTCTGCGCCACCACCTTGTCATAGACCTCGCGCGCCAGAAGCCGCAGCGGCAGGCCAATCATGCCGTCGCCATGGGCCAGCATGCGCTCGATCGCGAGATGGGTCTTGCCGGTGTTCGTGGGGCCGAGGACCGCCACGACACGCCCCGTTTCCCGGATGGGGACGCCTGGGTCTTTGGGGGTGGTCATCGCCGCTGGCCTCTGCGCCAGAAATTGAACGGGGCGATGCGTTTGGCAAGCGGGGAATCACCGCCGGACACAGCGCAAAGGGGCTTTCCGCCATGGCGGCCATGACGAACCAGCAAAAACGCGAACGAATCAGGGACGAATCAGTTTTTGCGCAGCGTTCTGGCCACGTTCACTACGACATATAGTGGTGTGAGTCGGGTCGGCGCCACAAGCCCTCTGAGGCCGTTCACCACACCCCCTTGGCGCGCAAGCACTTCACGGCGACAGGGCAACCGATGGGCAAACCGAATCAGCGGCCAGGTGATTCGCACCCCGCACGCGCACCCCACACCGGGCGCCATCCCAGCAATGGGCGCATATCTGGCGACCCCTGCAGGACTCGAACCTGCGACCGTCCGCTTAGAAGGCGGATGCTCTATCCAGCTGAGCTAAGGGGCCTCAAAGACCGCCGCTGGCTACAGCCTTCGGGGCTTCAGCGCAAATCGTCGCATCCACAGAGTGGTTACAGCGACTTCCCGCTTCGGATTTGACTTGGTAAGTCAACGCGCATGACCGTGTATGACCAGCTTGCCGCCCGCCTCGGGGACAAGGGATTCACCCGCGATCCCGCCGTGATCGCCCCCCGCCTCACCGAATGGCGCGGGCGCTATACCGGCGAGACCCCCGCTTTGGCCCTCCCTGCCACGCTTGAAGAAGCGGTGGACCTCGTCAAGATATGCGCCAGCGCTGGCGTCGCCCTCACCCCGCAGGGCGGCAATACCGGCCTTGTCGGCGGGCAAATCCCGCATGGCGAAGTGCTGGTGGCGATGACGCGCATGAACCGGATCCGGATGGTCGATCCGATCGACGACGCCATGACGGCGGAAGCCGGCCTTGTGCTGGCCCAGGCGCAAGACGCCGCCGCCGCTGCCGATCGACACTTCCCCCTCTCGCTGGGCAGCCAGGGCAGCGCGACGATCGGTGGTTTGATTTCCACCAATGCCGGCGGCGTGCATGTGGTGCGCTATGGCATGATGCGCGATCTGGTATTGGGCCTGGAGGCGGTATTGCCGGACGGGTCGGTGTTTGACGGCCTCAAGACGCTGCGCAAAGACAATACCGGGTATGATCTGAAGCACTTGCTGATCGGGGCGGAAGGCACGCTGGGCCTGATCACCGCGGCAACGCTGAAGCTGTTTCCGAAATCACAAAGCCATGTCGTGGCGATGGGCGCGATCGAGACGCCCGAAAACGCGATCGCGTTGCTGCATCACCTGAAAGCGCGCACCGGCGCAGTTTCAGCGTTTGAACTGATGAACCGTTTAAGCGTTGATCTGGCCGTGCAGCACGTGCCCGACGTGCGCGATCCGTTTCGCATTGCGCCGCCTTATGTGACGCTGATGGAATTCGACAGCGCCGGCGATGGCCTTGAAGATCTCATCGAACACGCACTTGGCGAAGCGATGGATGACGGCCTGCTGATCGATGCGGTGATGGCGCGCAGCGAGGCTGCCGCGCAAGCGTTCTGGAAATTGCGTGAAAGCCTGCCCGCAGGCCACCGCAAGGAAGGGGCGCAGGCCAATCACGATGTCTCGACGCCGGTGTCACAAGTGGCGACCTTTCTCGATCGCGCGGCCACGCTGGTGGAGCGCCTGTGCCCTGGCGCGCGGATCGTGGCGTTTGGCCATGCCGGCGACGGCAACATCCACTATTCGGCAATCCAGCCGAAGACCATGCCGGCGCAGAATTTTCCAGCCGCCATGATCAATGACGCGGTGCACGAATTGGCGGTGTCGCTGGGTGGTTCGATTTCGGCGGAGCACGGCATTGGCGTATCGCGCAAGCCCGATTTCGCCCGCTTCAAACCGCCCGTCCAGATCGCGCTGATGCGCACCATCAAGACCGCGCTGGACCCCAAGGGCGTGATGAATCCGCGCGTTCTGTTTGGGTGATGCGTGCGGGTGACCGGAAGACGGCGGCGCTGCGACACAAAGCTTTTGCTTGACCCCCGCCCGGCGATGCCCTACTCGCGCGCGCTCTGTCGATAACCCGGCGTGGGCGGAGCGTCCGCCGGGCAATTTGGTTCCGACGCCGCCGATTTTCAGGGAACCATCATAATGGCCAAAGGCAAAACCCCCGCCGCCGCCCCCGCCGCAAAGACTGTCAAGTCCAAGCCGCCAGCGCGCTCAAAAAACAACAAGAAGGCCGAATTGCTCGCCCATCCGGTCGAGCATATCGACATCGCCAAAATCAACGGCGCAGAAATCATCGAAGCCATGGGCAAGATGAGCTTCACCTCGCGCGATACCGCGCGGGCGGCCGAGATCCTCAATATGGCGCTGGCCGATAAGGAATGTTCGGTGTGGTTGACGATGGCCGGCTCCACCGGCGCGGGCGGCTGCTTGCATGTTTGGCGCGACATGGCGGAGTACAATATGGTCGATGCGGTGGTCGCCACCGGCGCCTCGATCATCGACATGGATTTCCTGGAGGCGTTGGGCTTCAAGCATTATCAGGCGCGCGAAATCCCCGATGATCGCGTATTGCGCGATCTCTATATCGATCGCATCTACGACACCTATATCGACGAAGAAGAATTGCAGCATGTCGATCACACGATCGGCAAAATCGCCGACACGCTGGAGCCGCGCCCCTATTCCTCGCGCGAATTCATTTGGGAGCTTGGCAAATGGCTCGCCAAAGGCAACGCGAAGAAA